>JAIRYX010000149.1 GCA_031267635.1 Planctomycetaceae bacterium | reverse complement strand
TAAAATAACGCTCCGTGAGGCGTAAATCGCCTAATTCTATTTGAAAACCATACCGGAAATAATAAAAAATGAACAAAAAAAATGCAATACCAAAATATCTAAACAATAATTTCCCCAACGATACTACGCAATCGATATATATTGCCAAAACTTGTGTTAATACTTTTGTTTAGAAGTTCCCTTACGCTTGTGTTAATTTTTCTTTTCAAATAATTCCTGCTTCTGCGGCAATGTCGCTAATTGTTTGTAAATTTTCTTCTGTCAAAACCATATCGCCCGCCGGTGCGTTTTCAATGACTTGTTTTTCGGAGCGTGCGCCGCAGAGAACATGCGTTTTTTCATATTGTCCCGTTGTCCAAGCGATAACGATTTGTCCCAAAGTGGCGTGATATTTTTCGGCGACGTCCGAAAATTCCCGCAACATACTATTGACGCGGTTGATGTTTTCCGGCGAAAAACGCGGATTTTCACGCCGCAAATCGCCTTCGTTAAATACGCGATCCGGCGATAACCGACCGGTCAACAAACCGTTTGCCATCGGAGAATACGCCAAAAGCGATACGCCGTTCGCCTTGCAAAAATCAAGAATACCATTGTGTTCAATTTGACGATCAATCAAACTAAAACATTCTTGCGCAACGTCAACTTGTCCAACCGCCTGATATTGCCGTAAATGCTCGACAGTAACATTAGACACGCCAATTGCGCGGATTTTCCCTTCTTCTTTCAAGCGGAGAAGCGTTTCCATCGTTGCGACAATCGGCGTTGTTTCTTCCTGCCAATGCGTTTGCAAAAGATCAATATGGTCGGTTTTCATCCGCAAGAGCGACCGTTCGATTTCCCAACGAATTGACTCAGGACGCAGATATTTATAGACGCGAAATTTTCCGTCCGCTGCAATTCCTTTGTTGTTGCCATAAAAATGCAAAACGCCTTCGCCTTTTTGCCAATCTTTCGTATCCCACCGCAAACCGCATTTGGTTGCAAGAACGATTTTGTCGCGCTTTCCGGCAATTGCTTTTCCGACAATTTCTTCGGAACGTCCATAACCATACATTGGCGCGGTATCAATCAGATTGATTCCGTGATCCACTGCCGCGTCAATCGCGCGAATCGCCTCTTTTTCATCAGAACCGCCCCACATCCAACCGCCAATCGCCCATGCTCCAAATCCGACGACCGACGTTTGAATCTCTGTTGTTCCAAGTTGTCTGTATTGCATTTTTTACTCCAATTAGTATTTTGATGATAAATTTTTAGTAACTATTCAGTCCTTCAAACCCAATCAATCCATACCGGATAACTCTACAGTTGCCAAGTGCGGATTTATTTGGCTTGCGCAACTGAATAGTTGCAGTTTTTAACCGTTGAAATTACCGAAACTCGTCGGCTTCAATATGATACGGCATTTCCCCGTAGGCGAAATCTTCATTGACATAAAGCGTTCCACCGACACGAATTGGTGTGGTGCGATAATTGGCTTTTTGTCCGTTGACCAGCGAAATGTCAATCATATCCGCCGGATTTTGAAAAGGAGAACAATATTTGCAATGTTCTACTGTGCGAACCATGGTAAAATGAACAATTCCGCTTCGCATCCGGTCTTGATACATGTATCCTTTGATGAACACTTTTTTCTTTTGACGGCCAAGCTCGACGATTTTTTCCGGTATTTTTCCGTCTTTGGTCAATGCCATTTCCGCAAAATCAACCACCGTATAACCGCGAGGCACGGAGAAAAAATAATTCCAAAGTCCATAACTTGTTCCGCCAAATGTCATTACGCACGAAATACCGATTCCCGCAACGGCAAGATACAATCCGCCGACTTCTTTGGGAGAATCAAGATGCCGATACAAAGCCCACAAGCCAACCAACAACCCGATAATCGGCATAAAAACGACTTGCAATGTAAAAAACGTCGCCACGCCAATCAAACCGAACAAAATCGAAACCAACGCCGTGCCGTTGACTTGGAGATAACGCCGCAATCCTGCACGAGTTCGTAATCCTTTGTAACCTACGCCGGTTAAAGTTTTATCAAAATCGCTTGACATATTCAATTCCTCAAAAAAACTTGCTTTCAAAACCTGTATCATATTTTTTCTATTTTGACGTTTTTTGAAACAAAATCAAGTATATCTCTAAAAAACTAATAGTAACTGCTCAGTTGCTCAAAGCCAATAAATCCGCACTGCTCAACTGAATAGTTGCGATTTTTTATAGTTACCGTCAATTTTTCGTTCAATTTTTTTTGGTAATAATCTACCAGGGAACTTCTAAACACATTCTTTTTTTGCTGTACTATTTTCGCAAATATCGTATTTTACGATATTGTGTTTTTGGAAATGCAGGTTTTTAGAAGTTACCTACAGTTGCCCAGCGCGGATTTATTGGGCTTGAGCAACTGAATAGTTATGGAAAAACAAGTAATTATCACACTCCAATCAAGAATTTTTTGCATTCATCAGCCCCCCAAAATTTTTTGACGGTTTTTATTTCCGGTCGCTGGATTTTTTGAGGAAATCAAAGGTATAATGATGTAGTATTTGGGAAATGTCAACTTAAATCATCAAATTTCAATAATAAAGGAAAACCGATGTTCATGTCAGATGCTCTACAATTACTATTACCTTTGGCACAGTCGGAAGTTATGTTCGATGCGAAATCGTTTCCTTCAATTCCCGCGCCGTTTTGGTTTGTCCAGTTTTTCAAAGTTTTGGGGTTTATTCTGCATTTGTTTGCGATGAATCTCTGGTTTGCCGGATTGCCGTTGGCATTACTTTTGTTTATTTTCGGAAGAAAATCAGGTCGCCGATTTGCAACACGGTTGTTTTCACAACTTCCTGTCATTATGGCATTTGGAATCAATTTTGGTATTGTACCGCTCCTTTTTATTCAAGTAGTGTATTACAAAGCGTTTTACACTGCGTCAATTCTCATGGCATGGCATTGGATTATAGTAATTCCGTTGGTGATGATTGCGTATTATTCCTTATATATTGCCGCGTTTTCCGTCAAAAATGAACAGAAAAAAGTACGTACATTTTTTGCCGGATTGCTTTCGACTGCTTGTTTTCTCGGAATTGCGTACATTTTTGTTAGTGTAATGTCGCTGATGACGCAGCCGGAACGAATGATCGCCGTTTGGGAATACGGACAGTTCTTTGCCGGGCAAGAATTGGGAGCGGCAACACTCGGTTTTGGAATGAACATTGACGAACCGACACTTTGGTTTCGATATGGAGTTATATTCGGTCTTGCGTTGACGACAACGGCATTTTGGACTGTTTTTGACGCAAATGTCCTAATTCCAAAACGTTTTGAACAATCTACCGAAGACCTGCAAGAAGACAATCAATACCGCCGATGGGCTGGCTGGTTTGCGTTCATCACTGCTTTAGCAGGCGGCGTAATTTCTGCTGCATGTTATGACAAGTATTTGAGTTACATCGCGGCAAATTCCGTCACCATGTCTTTACTCAAACCGGAAACAACATCGTATTATGTTCTTTATGCCGCATTGTTTACGCCGTTTTTGGCAGCGATTGCAATTGTCGCAACAAAAATCTTCCGCTTGGGATGTTATTTGACGGCATTTAGCGTTGCGTTATTCCAACTCATTGCGCTAACAACATTTGCGATTTCACGACAATGGATACAAAATGTCGAAGTATCGCAAGTTGTTCCAATCTCGCAACTTAAAGAAAATGTACAAATTGTTCCAATTTATACTTCACCACTGATTGCGTTTCTGGTATTTTTCATCATCGGTGCGTTTGCTGTCGGCTGGATGCTTCGTCAAATTATTCTTGCCTCAAAAGTTTAATTTTTTATCGTCACTATTCAGATGCCCAGTGCGGATCTATTTGGTTTGAGCGACTGAATAGTTACCAATTGTCCGTATATTCACGCAAATGAGCGAAAGATTTGCGTGAATATGCGGTTGAAATTTCAGCACAGTTTGAAATATTTGCGTTTCAAAACCTTCTTTGTGTTCCCATAAAGCCATCTATTGTCTCGTTTCTAAAATTAGAGTACAATTTCACTAGACTATTGAGAATAAACATCTATCCATTGTGAATATTTTCGCAAGCTTTTGCTCGCTAATGAAAAAAATGACAAATCTATGGCGCGTTTACATGCTCGAAAAAACTTGTTTTTGAAAGAGGAAGATTATCCGTTACTGTTTGATACGACGGTTTTGGGACGACATCCTTATTGCGAAATTGTGCTGGAACATGGCGCGGCAAGTCGTGAACACGCTAAAATTTCTCGCGAAAAAGGGCGTTATTTTGTCGAAGACCTTCACAGCCGAAACGGAACATGGCTCAATCAAAAACAAGTCGAGCGTAAACAGCCGCTTTTCAACGGCGACGTGATTCGAATTTGTGATATTGAGTTGGTCTTTTACGACGATTCGGCGGTGCGGTCTCCGACTACAAACGATTCGCGGATTGATACAGGACACGAAATTACGTTCGATGAATCGTCGCCGGAGTCGCTACATATTACGTCGCAGATTCCCGTAAAATTGCTCACCGAAAAAGGAACCGGCAATTATTCTAAAACTGAGAATAACAGTAGCGACGCGACGCTTTCGCAAAAATCGTCGCACGAACAAAGATTTCGCGCGTTGATTGATTTAGGACGCGACATCGGTTTTCAAAATGAAGAATCGTTTGCGCGTTTGGCAAAACGTCTGCTCAAATTTTTTCCGGCGGCGGATTGCGTTTATGTTTTTTTGCAAGATGAAATCACAAAACGGTTCGTGTTACACGCTTTTCAACATCGCGATCCGGCGTTTGTCAATGAAAAATTGCACATCAGCCGCACGACACTCGAAAAATCCGCGTCGCAAAAAGTAGCGATTCTTTCGGACGACATTTCAGAAGATTCGTGGTTCGGTGGCAATCAAACACTGCTGGATTCGCGGATTTGTTCGATTATGGTAACGCCGTTGCTGGATTCGCGGCAAAACGTGTTCGGTGTGATTCAGTTGGATTCACGCTCGACCGGAAAACGATTTAATTCGGACGATTTGGATACATTGGTCAGCATTGCGTATCAGGTATCGATTACTTACGAGAATATCCGGCGTTATGAAGCGTTTGCTCATGAACGCGCGTTGGAACGCGAGATGTCGGTGGCGCACAAAGTGCAAAAAGGGTTTCTACCAATTCAGCCGCCAAAAATTGAAAACTACGGTTTTTTTGATTATTATCAACCGGCAAAATATCTCGGCGGCGATTATTTTGACTATATCACGCTTCCCGATGGGCGATTAGCGGTGGCGTTGGGCGACGTTTCCGGCAAGGGTGTTTCGGCGGCTTTGCTGATGGCAAAGTTATCGTCGGAAGTGCGTTACAGTTTGGTAACAGAACCGACTCCCGCCGATGCGATGAAACGGCTCAACAACATTTTCTGCGAAGTGCGGTGGGACAGCCGATTCATCACGTTTTTGCTGACGCTTATTGACCCGAAAAAACACACGGTGACGATGCTCAACGCCGGTCATAATCCGCCGTTGCTTTGCGATATTTGCGTTGTACCGGAATATGTGGCGCCCGACTCGCCGTTTGTGCGGGAAATCGCCGACAACTTGAAAGGTTTACCGTTGGGCGTTCAACCGGATGCGACATATAACCAATTGACATTTGAGTTGTCGCAAGGACAGATGGTTGCGATTTTCAGCGATGGACTGACCGACGCGATGAACATGGAAGGACAACCGTTTGATTTGAGCCGAATCAAAAAATTATTGTCGTCGCAAACACAACAACAATCGGTGGATGCTATCGGCCGCTGTTTGATTGACGCAATCCGCGCATTTTCAGGAAACGCCCCGCAATCAGACGACCAATGCCTTGTTCTTTTCGGAAGATTTTGATGTTGTTTAGGCGTGTCAGATTCCAGACGCCAGTGTTTTTGTTTGCAACACGTGAAAGTATTGTAATTGTAAACGAATACTAGGATATGAGCATCTACCTATTTTTTGTAAGCATTCAGTTCATGGAGAAACGGAGCGAATATCTTGCCGATTACGTTTCATATTTCAATTTCTCTCGCCTACTTCTTATAATTTACTTTTTGCATATAATTCGCGTATTCTTCAATAATGTCAAGCAGTGTGCTGCGGGCTTGTTGAGAGGCGACGGGTTCTGTGCCGCTGGCGTTGTAGGCGTCGTATAAGTCGAGAATCAAGCGTCCGCGAATTAAAATTCCAAACCGCTGCGCGTTGTAGCGAAACGCATCTACCGCGTGTTGACGCTTTTCTATCGGCAACGTTGTGTTGGAAATAATTTGCGACATCATTTGTTGCGAGGTTGGCGTCGGAATTTGTTTGAGAAGTTGCAGCGTTTCGACCATCAATTCCGGTTCTCCAAGCGTGTTGTATGCAATTTGCTCGATATTTTCAAATCGGTAAATCGTGGAGCGTTGATATAAATCCGCAATCCACGTGATAGATTTTTTTGCTTCCTCAAGCCGAAGTTCCGACGGAACATATTCTACTCCGGTTTCTTTGAGCAGATTTTCCACTACCTGTTTTGTCGATTCTTCGTCGGTCGGACGCGGATAAGCGTGCGCCATTTTACTTCCGTAAGCCGCACGTTGCGCACGAGGCATTTGACCGTCCGCCGCCATCACTGCAATCGGCACGTCGTGCGTCCGGTTATCGGCTCGCATATCCTGAACAAGAAATTCAACGTTGGCATTTGGCGTGCGCGTATCAAGCATCATCAATTCCGTATCCGCTGAGTCAATTGCAAGTTGCATCGCCTGCCGTCCCTGCGCCGCAATTTCCGATTTGTAACCGAGCGGCGCAAGATACCCGGCAATCCTGTTAGCGTCGCCGTCCCAAGAAGAGGCAACAATCGCGCGTTTTATACCCGTTGCCCGTGAAAAAAAGATCAACGATTGCGAAACGACACTCGAACCGGCATATTGTTTTTGCGGGTCGAGTTTCATAATTGACGCAATCGCGGCAAAACGGACGCGACGGTCACTGAATCCGGCGGCTTTGACAAGCGGACTTTGCTGACCGCGTTTGAAAATTAATTCGTCTGCAGTGCCAATTTGTCCTAAAATTTCGACGGCAACCCTTGCGGCAATCGGATGCTCCTGCTGCAACGCAACACGAAGAACCGCTTCAATTTCAACGACCGAGCTATCGTTTTTCACCGCGTTGATAAACGCCGGATCAAGCGTTACAGAATTGTCGCTACCGAGTTCCGCGCCTTTCAAATCGAAAAACGTAAGCCGCTCAAGCTGTTTATACGCTGGTTTGGACGAGTCGAGTTTGACGGCAAGTTTTGCAAATTTTTCCGCAAAGTATCGGGACGCGTCCTGTTCGGAAATCGTGACATACTTTGGGGTTTCATCGCCCATTTGAAGTTTCCAAAGCGGAACATTATAATTTTCGTCCGTGCGGAACGGCACTTTTTCACGATAATAATTCGTTGCGATAGAATACAACGTTGCAGCCGCTTCTTCCCGCGACGGAACTTTGCGGGAAAGCGATTGTACTAACAACGCCGCATCCGCGCGTTCACCCGCCGTTAAATTTTCATCGAACAACAACGGCAGCAAAAATCGGGCGTCGGCGGCATGGCCGAGTTGCGCGAGAATTCTTGCCGCGCGCATTCCAAGCGGACTTGTTGTCGCCAACGATTCCTGCAAGGCGTGACGTGCATCGCCGTTCATCGTAAAAAGAAGCGACGACACGGCGACGGTTTCTTTGTCGTCGTTGGATTTTGCCAATCGATCAAGCAAAAATTCAATCGCAGTTTCTCGACCGTTCAAAATAATTTGTGCGGCGTTCTCTTTTTCGCTTTGACGTTCCACCGTGAGAAACATTTGCAACGCTTGTTCAATCGCAATCCGTGATTCAAAATAACTTTTCGCTCCTTCGACAATTTTCCGTACCGCATTTCCTCCTTCGGGCTGATACGCTTCATCGACGCTGATTCGCAACAAAATCGCCGCGTTGACCTGTTTATTGATTTGCAGACAGTCTTCCGGCGTTAATTCGATTTCCAGAAATTGCCGCAATAAGTGTTTGGCGAGTTTCGGTTTATTCAACTTATACAATAGTTCGATCGATTCCATTTGCCGCACCGGCGACCGTTTTGCTTCGTTAATCAGGTATTTTTCGACTTCGGAAAGCGGTTCGGCATTTTCTTCCGCATTTTCCATTGGAATTCCTGATTGAGAAGACGTGTCGGTCGCCGGAATTTTTACCGCGCCGGGGGAAGACGCGTTGGGATTTACCGGATCGGTTGGTTTCGGTTGAGAAGCCGGCGTTGCGCTATCGGTGGGGTTCTCGGACGTTGTGGAATTGTCGTTGAGCCCGCTGAAATCCAATCCGGTATCAAAGTCGTCTTTCGTGGGAGTGGTCGCTTTTGTTGTTGAGTTGTCTGCTGGTTTTTCCGGTTCTGGTATGTCAAAATCAACACCGAATGGATTGTCGTCCGCTTGCTCCGTTGGTTGAAGATTTGGCAAAAACGGCGTTTCTATGGGAATAGACGGAACTGTTGGAACAATCGTAAACTCAATCGGTTTCTGATTGCCCTGCGTCGTGGCTTTTTCCTGAACCGGTGTTTCTTGAAGAGAATTATCTTTCGCAACGTTTTCTTTAGCCGTCTCTTCTTTACTCTCTATCGGTATTTCCGTTGTTTGAGAAGGAGCCACGGAAACGGGCGAATTTGTCGAAACGAACGGCGCGGGAGACTCTTGATTTTCCAACTCGTTGCGAATGAGCGGTGGAATCAAATCGTTTCTTTCGTGGAATATATCGGGAAAAGGTTGTTCCGGCGAATTTTTTTTGAGCGGAGTTGGTGGCTTCGGCGTTTTGATTTCAAGATTTTCCAGAGATTGAAGCTGTTGTTTCGTGCTGTTTTCCCAAACGTTTTCGTCGAACGTTTCATTTTGCAGGGTGGGAACGGTCGTGATTTCGGATGCGGTTTCTTTTATAACATCAAACGGATTGTCCGCATCGTCTTGTTTATAAACGTGCGCTTTCGCGATTCGCGTCTCGATATCTTCCACCATTGTGTTTTGCGTTGCCGTTGAATCCGGCGTATTCTCTGACGGCACTGATTCAACAGTTGCGGATTCTGAAACCGCCAATTCTATCGGTACGGATTCAACGGATATTGTTGCCGCCGCCGCAATTTCTTTCGGCAACACTTCAACATCCGTGAGCGTTTCCCAAATTGCCGTTTCCGACGGCTGTTGTGCGGCTTCTGTTGTTCTAACTTCGGGCGTTGTCGCTTCCGACATTACTATTTCCGGCATTGTAACATGAGTTACTGCCGTTTCAGAATTTGCCGTTTGCGGCGGCGTTTCCGATATGGCTACTGTTTCCGTTAACGCGGATTGCGGCTGTTCTATTTTCAGTGGTTCGGACGTTTTTATTTTTTGATCTGGAACGTCCCAGTTGATTTTATTAGGCAGTTTCCTTGGCTCCGGCGTGAGAGAATCGGAAGTATTGGAATCCCACGAAAAAGAACTCGTCAGCGGCTTTTCCGGTTTCGCCATTTCCAAATCAGGCGACAACGCGGAATTTGCGGATTCGTTTTCCGATTTCACCGTTGACGCAATAGATTCCACCGATATTGACGCTATCGGCTCGGATTCACATTGCTGTTTGGGTTCGCGCGTCGAATCGTCGGCGTACTTTAATGCGGAACCTTCCGACCACAACGCAATCGCACGATCATTGTCCGCGCCGCGTTTGTCCGCCGCCGAATCACGACAAGCGGTTATAGTCAACAACCCGCCAACCACCAATAAAAGAAGCGTTAAATAAAATGTTGATTTCATGCGTGTCATAATATAAACTCGTAATAAATTTTATTCTTCAAGAAAATTTTTATTTTATTAGTAAATTTCAACTATCCATTTTGTGTTTTACATATCAACTTTAAATAATTTTTTAATGTTTTAGGCGTTTCTGCATAAGGTGAAAAAATTGTTAAAATCTGTTGTTGATTCAAACCGCTTCCATCTCCAAATGAAAATTGTATTTTTTGTCGAACAATAGTATGATTTTTACGAGAATCTGCAAGTATTTCTTTTATCATTTTCAACAAAAATTCTAATTCGTATTTCCCTCTAAATTTATAATGTTGGTCTGTTATGCTCTTAAAATATTCTATTTTTCGATTCAATGTTGTTTCGTCTACTTCTGTTGCATCAGGAAAAAACTTTTTAATTTTTTGAATATCATAATTTGAAATCACTCCATGTAATGTTATGGAAATAAAACCTTTGGGGAAATTTTCTTCAAGATTAACATTGGGATTACATCCTTCGTTTTCTTTTTTTTCAATCAAACAGGCATACCAAGCATTAAACAATAAAACAGCGTTGTGAAACTCTTTTTGTCTTTCATCGTAAAGGTTCAATAATTGTGCAAACAATTCACGATCACGCACTTCTGAAAGAAAAAAACTATTCGCTAAAATTTCTTTGAAAACTTCAATTGAAACATATAAATTTTCAATTGAATAACACGGCGTTTCAAAAATTGGCGGCGATTTTGTTTCTTCGGGGTTGTCAAAATCCCGATCTATAAAATAACCGGTTTTATATTTCATATATTCTGAATGTTCTTTTATCATTTGATGAACATGAAGTACAGCGTTTTTTCCTCCACATTTTATAGGATGGTAATTATTTATAACACTTTTTATTCGAGGAACATAATAATCGTTATCTTTCCCTTCAAAAAAACAAAATAAATAATCAGGATATCTTTCTACAAGAAGCATAAATTCATTAAATGCTACTTGAGGTTTATTCCTACTTTGTCGTAATTCATCAAGGTATGTCATCTTATTTTTTTAACAATAATTTTTAATCATATTAAAATTTGTCAAAAAATACTCATTTAATCCTATTGCATATTTATCCAATTCATTTTCAAAAATAAAAGGCGAGTGTGTAACAGCTAATAAAAAATCACATTTTTGGGAGTTTACAATATCCGGTAATAATTTTTTTTGCCATAGCATACTCAAAGAAAGTTCAGGTTCGTCAATTAAAATAATAAATCTTTGATCAAGTTCAGACAAATAAACTTTTGAAAACATGGAAATGATTTGTTTTTCTCCAGAAGATAAATATTTTAAATCTATTGCGTTGTCAATTTTATACGAAGAAACAAATATTTTTATTGCACTTTCATCATAAACAACTTTCTTTTTACTGAGATATTTATTGCAGGCATCTCGAAATGCCTTGATAGCATTATCAAGCGTTTTTTGTTTTTCATAAGCTTCAATTAATTTTTGAAGCAGATAGACAGTAAGTGGATTTTTAAGTGTTTGACCTGCAACAATATTTTTGATAGCGTTTTTTTGGGTATCAGGAAGCAAACCACCAACTCTTGAAAGAATAAGATCAATATCACTTTCATTAATTTTTTCAAAAACATTTTCTTCAGGATGTTTTTCATCAATTACTACATTCAACACATCTTTAGTAAATTGGGCTAATCCTTCTTTAAGAAGTTTGTTAATTGTATTTTGAATATGTTTAAAACTTTTTTTTACATCGTTCATTCCAAATTGAATAAGCGTATTTTTATCTAACTCTTCCTCATTAAATTCGTCAAAACCTAAATTATACAAATCTTCTTCAACTCTTCTGTATGTTGGAAAATATAATATTTCTTTTCCTTTGAGTTCATTATCAATAATTTTTTTCCATTGATTGATATAAGTGGAAGATTTATTATTTGAATCCAAATCTTCTAATTCACGAAATATTCGATGAACAGGAAATCGTTCACCTCTTGGCGATAACATATAATTATTTGCAAATTTATACAAAGAGTTTCTACCTCTCAAAAATTTATTGCGCAATATTTCAAAGTATGAAAATCCAAATTCTTGTATAAAATCTTTTATAATTGGCGATTTATAGGTTTGTTCTATCAAATCACCAATTTGCGATTTTGATATTTCTACACATTGGTTATCTCTAAAAGCTAATTTAATAGTTGAAAATTCAAATTCGATCAGTCTATAAAAATTTGCAGTAAGTATGTAATAAAATAAATTAAGAACTTGTGTTTTACCTATACCATTTTCTCCAACTAATATTTTAATACCATCATCAAATGGTATTAACACATTATCAGTACCAAATAGTCCTTGTATTTCAAAAGATTCAATTTGCAATTTTTTCATTTGCGATAACCATCCTATCAACAAGTTTCTCTCAAAAATTAATTTAAGAAAAGTAGTAACCTCAAACTTGTCGTTTTTAATTTTTTATTTTGTTCTTCCACAACTCAATTTGTTTTCTCACTTGTTCCGGTGCGGTGGAACCGTAGCTTTGCATGGCGGCGACGGCTTGAAGTGCGCCTAAAATTTCGTACACCGATTTATCAAGCGACGGTTCAACGCTTTGGATAACATCCATCGGCAATTGCGCAAGCGGAACGTTTTTGTCCATTGCCATGCGCACAAGCCGTCCGACAATTCCGTGTGCCGTGCGCTGCGGAATTCCGCGTTTGATGAGATATTCCATCAGCGTTGTCGCGTCGAGATAACCTTCCTCAAGCCGCGCGGCAATCGCTTTGCGGTTAAGCGTCATTCCGGCAATCAACGGCGCCGCTAACGTCAGCGACGTTTCCACCGTATCAAACGAATCAAACAACGGTTCTTTGTCTTCCTGCAAGTCGCGGTTGTATGCCAATGGAAGACCTTTTGTCAACACAATCAGCGATTGCAAATTCCCAATGACTCTCGCCGTTTTGCCGCGAATCAATTCCAGCACGTCGGGGTTGATCTTCTGCGGCATAATCGACGAACCGGTACAGAACGCCTGCGGCAACTCAATAAAATGAAACTCCGACGTTTTCCACCAAATCCATTCTTCCGCCCAAACGCTTAAATGCAACGCGATTTCCACGAGACAAAATGCAAACTCCAACGCGAAATCGCGGTCGCTCGAAACGTCGATGCTGTTTGCGGCGATTCGCTCGAAACCGAGATATTTCGCCGTTTTTTCGCGGTCAATGTTAATACTTGTTCCCGCAACCGCCGCCGCGCCAAGCGACAACGTGTTCGCTCGTTTTCGGCAGTCTGTAAGCCGCTCGCGGTCGCGGTCGAATTTTTCGCAATAACATAACCAATAATGCGGAGCCAACACCGGCTGCGCCCGTTGCGTATGCGTATAAGCAGGTAAAATCACGTCGAAATCCGCATCGCACCGTTCGACAAACGCCGCTTGCACCGCTTTCAGCTGTACATCAATTTGATCAATTGCACCGCGCACCCATAGCCGCAAGTCGGTCGAAATCTGATCGTTGCGACTTCGTGCGGTATGGAGTTTTCGCCCAATATCGCCTAGACGCTCGGTCAGTTTGTTTTCGATATGAAGATGAATGTCTTCTTGTTTAATGTTGAACTCAAATTCCCCGCGCTCAATTTCCTGCTGAATTTGCCGTAGTCCCGATTCAATTTTCCCGAACTCCTCTGCTGTTAGCACGCCGACGTCGGCAAGCATCCGAGCGTGCGCGACCGATCCACTGACATCCTGCGAGTACAAACGCCGGTCAAAGCTAATACTTTCCGTAAACTGTTCGACACGGCTGTCAGTCGTCTCCGTAAACACGCCGCCCCACACTTTGCCGCTTATTTTGCCGTTCGGTAAATTGCTCACGATGAAAAAATCCTTATTGGTTGTCTCTCTATTTTTCTTCGTTGTTGAGCCACGCTTTCAGTAACATCATGTAACCAACGATCATGTGAAACCAAGCAAGGTAAAACATACAACGATCTATAAGGGGGACAGTATCTCTTCGGTAATACTCAAAATATTTAAATTCACAAACTCCGGTGATTGACAACAAAAACGTTCCTAAAACAATCAAACCAAATCCTAATGTGGTTAATTTCATGATATTTGACCTCTTGGGGATCGTGTGCATTTTCACCTGTTTACGCTTCATGCTCTGATAAGCACACGCTTCGCGCACTCTCCATTTTGTGTTTTGCGAGAACTTCTCCCTTTTAGTTTTTAACTTTTAACTTCAATCCAACGTTGAGCCAACCGTCTTTTGCCGAAAGGTGAACCGGCGTTAAAATGACGTTGCCATTTTCGCCTTCGATAGTCAACTCTTGGAGTTCAATCGGTTCTTTGGCAATTTTTTCCAATCGCTTATTCACTATCGTACGGATTGTTGTTTGGCTTATGGAGAGCTGGTCGTTTTCCGTATCAAAACCGAGTGGGAACGCTTCCGGTCGTTCTTTTACGACGAGCCGGATTTTGCCGTTTTCGTTTTCGATGTGGAATTGAAACACAAGCCGCAAACCCGGATACGAAGTACCGCCGCGTTCAATCGCGGTTGTTTCGATGCTCGCCGTAATCGTTTCGCCGTCAAACGCAATATTCACCGGCGAATCCGCAAACGTAACTACCAACGACGCTTCATCTTCCGGCTTATCAACGAGTAATTTTTCTGCAATTCTCGGAAATTGCTTTTTCAATTCCGCCGCCGCTTGGTCTTCGACAAACGTTTTTTCGCCCAATTCGCATGTTCCGACGTTATTCAACATTGATTGATGAATTTGCACGATAACATCAGCGTCCGACTCCAACATTGGAGCGTCGGCGGACGTTGTCAGTTGTTGACGTCCGCTGACCGCACTGCGGAAATTCAATTCGTTTTCGGTTGTGGAAAGCGTTTCGACAAAAACGCGCAATGGCGATTCGCCCGACTCATTTTCCAAATCTAACTCTTTCCATCGCTGATTGATTTTATTGACCCGCGCATCGACCGCTTGATCCATCCGTTTATTCAAACGCCGTTCCGTTAAACGTTCCGATTCCGTGTTCATTGCCGGTTTACGGTCTTGAATTTGACCGGGCGCAATCATTCGCACAAGCAAATTGTCGCGAGCATAATTCACGTTATCAACATGTGAAGTGAGTTTCGCTTTGGTTTTGGCGGCGGTTGTTGCAATCGCGTCTTGCGAAATAATAATTTCTTTAGTCGTTCTTATTGTGGAAGAGTTGGTACTTCGCACATTTACCGGACCATTTGAACTGACCGTTTTGGTTTCCAGCAAACCTTCCATAATAACACGAATAATTATCGAATCGCTACTTTCAACAAACGTTGCGTCAACGTTTCCCGTCAATTGACCGGCGCCGCGAACAACCGATCCTAAAATGTTGTCGTTCACCGTAACCGGTTCGTTGATTTTGCGTTGAAACACCGGCGGCAACACCGACGATTTCGCTTGAATCAAAAGGTTTGGCTTGAGAAAACGTTCTCGCAGCCGTGCGAGCAACGTTTCCGCTTGACAATGCGATTCGAGATAAGCCATCGCTTCCGCAATTTCTTCGATTGTCGAACTGTCCGGTGCGTTCAGATACCTTTCAATCAAATTCGGCAACTCGTCAAAGAATTTCGTGATTTCTTCATCGGAATCTTGTTTCTGTATTTTCTGCGGCGAAAGAATCAAATTGCGCTGTTGTTCCAACGCTTCACGAAAACGGACAAATACCGGACGTTGCATATCGCGGCGATGTGGACTGAGTTTCGTAATCGCCGAATCAAGCAAAGAAATGTCCGGCGAATCTTGTTTTATCGTTATTTTTAGAAGCGATAATTTCAAATAACGTTCCCAAGTCGGCGCGGAAGAACCAAGCGACGCACGAAAGATCGCCAATTCTTCGTCAAACTTTTGAATGTCGGGCGCGATTCGCTGATGTTTCAATGTTTGCTCGCGCGATTCTTGACACAACGTTTTCAACTCTTGAATAAAATCCGCAGAAACGTTGGCTTTTTTGGGTTTGAGTTGTTCTAATTTACCGGATGAATTTGGTTGTTTGGAAAGATCTGTTTGAGTGGCTTGTTTTTCCTCTTGGGCATAAACATGATGCAAACGATTCGCATGCGCGGCGGCAATTGCTATTCCGGTTAGTATGCAATACACGCTGGTTCTGAAAAGAATCGAACTTGTGAAAAGCTGTTGTTTTTTCATTTGTGTCATCCTACAAGCTGGTAGCTTGAAAGTTAAATTGATTAAAATATCCCATTCGTGTGAAATATCTTATCTTGATAGTCTAAAAAGTATATGTTTCTATTTTCGTCAATTACGGTTGGAGAAAAAAACAAAACAAGGTAAATGATATTGTATAGAGAAAATTTTCTGATGCGAGTATCGATAAAAACAATTTTTAAGATTTTGAGAAATTTTTATACAGAAAAGATTATTTCTTTAATGACTTTTTATTACGCAGATATAGCAAAAAACATCAATACGGTTTTTTCGTTAAATCAGAACGAATTAAAACAATACACAAAGTCTATTGATATTGCTATCGAGCAGAGCGTTCCCCTCTTCAACCAATCGCAGTCGCATTCAATATTTTGGCGAGGGATAGCGAATCGTTTAACGCACGGGAGGCAGGTTGCGCGAGGTGCGTTTGATGTTGTTCCGATTGTTCGTGATGTTGTTCCGATTGTTCGTCTTACATGATGTTTTTCTTTCTCTGTACCGGAAGCATGATCCTCGCCTTGGTCATTGACGTCTGTCCATGCCCTGTTTGCATTCGCCGTCAGCCGATGAGAGTCGCTCGGAAGCGGAAACGAGTCGCTCGGTAGCGGAAACGAGCTGCTCAGGAGCGGGAGAGATTCGTTTCCCTCAATGCCATTCGTAGAAGGCGGCGAGTCGCTCCCGAAGGAAAATTCGCCGCTCGCGGAGGACTGTGAGCCGCTCACGGAGGACAGCGAGTCGTTCCCGGAGCTCCGGGAATCGCCCATAAAGAATAGCGAGTCGCTCGCGAATGTTCGTGAAAATTCCACGTTAGTCCTTGGAAATTAAGGAGTTATGAAAGAAATTCTGAAGCTCTGAAATATTATCTCCTTGGAGAAGATTTAGATTTTCCCGCTCGGAGCGGAAACTTTATTGCATAGGTGATGAATCAAGCGACATCGCGGGCGGCGTTTTGGGAATGGACGCAATCTCTTTGAAAGTCCGCAACAATTCCGCCGCCCCGCCCAATAAATCCGCGCGAAAATGGGTAATCTACGCACGGCAATCGTATAATGACGCGCGGAAACCGGATAACGGCACACGGCAATTGGATAACGACTCGCGACAATTGGTTTTTCGTTCGTCATCCCTCCTCTAAAACATCAGGGAATAAGGGCGCGTTTGCGAGGGTGCGGTTGATTAAATAAGGGAAGCGTGATAAATTAGGGCGGCAATAGTAGTATTTTTCGGTGGAATAGTAACTATCCTGTTTCCCAGTGCGGATTTGTTTGGGGTGGGAAACGGAGCAGTTATACGCATTGCACTTGAAATTCCTGTTTTCACTGACATCGTTATGCCGTAAAATCCGATTTGATCTCCATTCATAAAACCGAACACTCAAATGCGAGGAGTTAGTGCCTATTATGAAATATTTCACATTCTCAAAAGCTCGTTCTATCTTATCGAAGAGCCGGTGCCTCCGTTGCTGACGGATTTGGAGAGAATGTAGTAATTTTTCGCATCTTCTTTGCGTCCGACTTCTTCGTACATCGCGGATAAATTTTCATAAGGAATCGCTAATATTTTTTCCGGAACCAGTTTTTGTTCTACCGCTTGTTGTAATTTGCCGATTCCATATTCTGAAATTTTCAGCGCATATTCCTTTTCATCGATATTCCAATACGAAACGCCGATACTCACATAAATTTCCCCTAAACGCGGTTGTTCGTAGTCGTCAAGACGCGGCTCGACTTGTTGGAATAACGGAATCGCTTTTGTAAACCATGTAATCGCTCCGTCGTCATTTGCAAAACCTGCCGCCTGAATCCTCCCCACTTGATAATAAACATTCGCCAGATGATAAAGCTCAATAACGTCATTACGGTTGCGCATCCCGCGTTCCAAATGTTCAACGGCTTTTTGTCCGTATTTCATGGCTTGTTTGTAGTTCTTGCGTACCTCGTAAATCTGTTCGACATTACTGTATGCTAATCCAAGTTCTTTTTCAATTTTCTGCGTCAATCCTTTATCATCCGTACTTTGACCAATGATTTCTTCCGCAACAGATTCCACTTCGCTGATATACGGAATAAAATCATCTGATTCCGGACAGCTCAAATACGCGGCAATTGCTGTCGTCGCCACATTCAGCAAGTATTCTCTCGATATTTTTTCTTCAATGACAAGATTAATCGCGATTTCTTTGGCTCCGTCTAACCAACCTTTCAACACTTTTTCTTTATCGCCCCAATTTCCCCACGAAATATCCATCACGGAAGAAAGGTAGGAACGCAATATTACTATTTTTGCTTGTTGCCGTAATGTCGGATTTGGCGAATTAAAAAGCGGTTCAGTCGTTTTAATTGCTCTGCTGTGAAATTGATTTCCCATGTTACAATCTTGCAATTCTGCATCATCACGATAAAAATCCCCCATGAGACATTCCGCCAATCCTTTGACTTGCGGCGCGTTATCGCAATAAGGAAGAATTTCATCCAGATATTGTCTCGCTTCTTTTGTATGACCGGATTTTCCGATAATTTCCGCAAGCGTAACGTGGTATTGTAAATTTTGATCGTTCAATTTAATGGCAAAAATCGCTTCCCGTTGCGCTTCCGCTAGTTGTCCATCCGCTAAAAACGCTTTGGCAAGAAGCCATCTGGCTCTGTGATTATTGCGGTCAAGCTGCACGGCGATTGTTAAATCCCATTTTGCTTTCGCGTTGGATATTGTCAAATAACGTTCACCGCGAATGACAAACGGAACAGCGGTAATCGGTTCAATCGCAACGCTTGTTACCATCAAAGACGGCTCGCCCGGTTTTTCCGACGGCGTAAATTCAAAGACAACCCCTTTTTCTGGAAACAACTGACCAAGAATATTATTGTTTTCATCTGGAATCAAAATGGAGCGAATCCCGCGTAATTCTTGTTCAAGTTGTTCACGAATTTGTTCCGCTGGATACGGTTCGGAAAAACCAAGCATCAGCGAAAAAATATTTCCTTGTTTAAGCGTTACGTCAATCGCACCAAGTCCTTCGATTGTATATTGACAGATTTCATATTCGCCTTGGGGAATCATTTTGATCGGTTCTCCCATTGCCTCAAATAATTCCGATTTGTTCGAAATGCCGGGAATCAGTCCGTTAAACGCGGCGCTTTGCATCGACGTCGCATTGATTTCGTGCAGCAACTCTTCTTCCGACAAATTATCTGGATGCGGTTGCGGCGAAGGTGAATCCGGTCTTGGTTTCGGTGGGGAAGAATGCTGTTCGTGATCATCGTGATTATGCGGTGCGGAACGTGCTGGCGTTACAACACGATGATCTTCGCTTTCATCTTGAGTTGCGCTTGCTAAAGAAAATTCTCCGGAACTGACAACGCTTGGTAAATTTGTCGAGTCATGTTCTTCTGTTTCCGATACGAACGATTCTTTGTTTTGTGTCTTATCTTCTTCATTTTCATCATTGCTTTCCGGCGTATCCTGTTCGATTGGTTTTTCATTGAATTTCCGCAATGGAACAGGTTTATATTCCGGCAAAGACGCATCGTCGTCTGCCGTTTTTTTCAATTTTGGAATCATCCCGCTTACGCCAATTACTTCATTGGTTTCATAACTAGCGCCGGCAATTTTGGGCGGCGTAACGTCTTGAAACACATAGTGTGCGGCGAGAGCGTTGCGATTTGGCATACGTTCCGCAACGGTTGGAATTTGCTTCAAATTTTGATTGGGCGGCGTTTGAGTTTTCGATAATAACGATGGCGAACTGTTGAGTCGTCGCGGTAAATCGACAAGAGGAATGCGTGAACGTCCGTTCGGCGTCCCCGGTGAAGCATAAGCGGAATTTAACGAAGCGGCGCCGAAATCCGTTTGGGCAAAATGTCCGGCAGGAAAATTCATTTGAGGGAAATTCGGAGGGAAATTTTGCCCCGCAACATTTTGGGGAGGCGCTTGCTGACGAAATAACGACGGCTGTTGCTTAAAAAACAGAAAAGAAAGCAACGATTTCGGCAAAAAAGAGCGGTGTGATTCTTCCTGTTTTGACGCTTCCGCGTCGGTTTCCGGCTCGGTATTCGGTTGCTGTATGAGCGATTCTTGAGTGGACGGCAACGGTGCGGATAAACGTTGCATCGACTGCTGCCGATTCATTTGTTGTTGCGTAACTTGTTGAGCAACAAGCGGTTGAGTATATAACAGGACAAAAGTCGGCAAAAGCAACTGTAGCAAAATATTCGGTTGCTTTAATTTCGTAACTATCATCATTTTTTTCCAAGCAAGTTGATTTAGGTAATGGAATATCATCTGATCAATGTTCTAAATTTCGACTCATAATAATAAGATGTCGAATTTTAACGAAAAATTTCCTTATTTGTCCAGAGCAATTTTTTCATTTTCTAAAATAATTCAGAGGATTCCTACAAAAAGACCTTTTTCTTTTAAAAAAGGACGTTAGGAACAAGAGTGACTTTGGGAATATGATGAATAAGGGACACTGCTTTAAACGAGTAACTATTCCGTTGCCCAAATCCAATAAATTCGCACTGGGTAACTATATAGTCATCCCTGAAAAAATGTTTTAATACTTACAGGGAACTTCTAAAAACCTCCTCCAAATATTCGTAAACCCTTATTTGTCAACGGTCACGTTTGTTGAAAATGAGGTTTTTAGAAGTCCCTATAGTATTTTATCAATCAATCCCTCCCCCAAAAGTGAAATAATCAGAAAAGAACAACGACAAAGAAGCGTCGTTGTTCCATCACTTAAATAAAATCATCAAAATTATCCAGATCCAGATATTCCAGTAATGCAATATCTTGACCATTGATTCTGATTTTTGCTTTTGGGGTTGCGTTAAGAGCCGCACCAAATCGCGTTGCTGTTGCTGGGGCTTCATACTCTGAAACGTTCAAATCGGTTGTGCCGCCGATGATGTAGAATCCGCCGCCCCATTCGGCGTAGTTGTTGGTTAGTGATACGCCTGTTGCTGTCAATACTCCGTTGGATTGATGAACAGCGCCACCCCAATCTGCTTCGGTGCCGTTAAACTTGGCGCCGACCAGCGTGATGTTTCCTGTGTTGGTCAGATAAATCGCGCCGCCCCACTTTGCGGAGTTGTTTTCAAAATTAGTTCCAGTAAAGCTTGCCGTGCCGCTGTAACAGTAAAACGCGCCGCCGTAGTAGTTGGTTGTGTTATTTTCAAAAATTACGTTTTCAAATGCGGACGTTCCCGTTTTTTGAAAATACGCGCCGCCCATTCTGGCGTAATTATTCTCGAACGTTACGTCGGTGAGCGTTACGTTGCCGTCGATTTGATAAATCGCGCCGCCGTAGCCGCCGTTTTTGGTGATGTGACCGTCAGCAAATGTCAAACCG
>JAIRYX010000335.1 GCA_031267635.1 Planctomycetaceae bacterium | reverse complement strand
ATGCCGGACACGGTCGGCAACTTCCTGACGTTTTGCTTTATTGAAACGTTCCAATGTTCCCACGAGGTAACCTGTAATTCGCCGGATTCGTTCAAACGGAACGTCGCCCTCTTCCCGCCCGCAATGCGGACACGAATCTTTGATCACGCCGGTATAACCGCAAACGGTATCCCGATCAACCGGATGATTCACCGAACCGTAACCAATACCGGAATCGCACATCGCATGAATAATTTTCTCGAACGCTTCAAGATTTTTTGTTACATCACCATCAACCTCGACATAAGTAATATGTCCCGCGTTCGTCAACGCATGATACGGAGCCTCAAGACGGATTTTATCCATGATCGAAACACTGTGGTAAACCGGAACATGAAAACTGTTCGTATAATATTCCCGATCCGTAACACCTTCAATTTTCCCGTAATTCTCGTAATCTAACTTGACAAAACGTCCAGACAATCCTTCAGCCGGCGTTGCGAGAAGCGTGAAGTTGAGATTGGTTTTCTTACTGTACATATCGAGATAATGCCGCATGTAAGAAATAATTTCCAACCCAAGATTTTGTGCCGTTACACTTTCACCGTGATGAACGCCGATCAACGCTTTGAGCGTTTCCGCCAACCCAATAAATCCAACCGACAACGTCCCGTGCTTCAACACTTCACGAACTTCATCATCGGGTTTAAGTTTTTCGCTGTCAATCCAAATCCCTTCGCCCATTAAAAACGGATAATTCCGTGTCTTTTTTGCCGACTGAATTTCAAGACGCTCCAATAATTGCGCAACACAAAGATCAAGTTTACGGTCAAGTTCTTCAAAAAACCATTCCGTATTTCCGTGCGATTTTATTGCGATTCGCGGCAGGTTGATCGACGTGAAACTCAAATTACCGCGTCCCGGCGCAACTTCACGGTTCGGATCATGGACATTGCCGATCACCCGCGTCCGGCAGCCCATGTACGCAATTTCCGTTTCGTATTTACCTTCAACATAATACTTGAGATTGAACGGCGCATCCAGAAACGCAAAATTCGGGAATAATCGTTTCGCACTCACTCGGCACGCAAGTTGGAAAAGATCGTAATTCGGTTCGCCTTGATAACAATTGATTCCTTTTTTGACACGAAAAACATGAATCGGAAAAATCGGCGTCTCGCCGCCGCCCAATCCGCGCTCATGCGCAAGCAACACGTTTTTCGTAACCATGCGTCCTTCCGGTGTTGTATCCATTCCGTAATTGATTGTCGAGAACGGCGTTTGCGCACCGGCGCGTGAGTGCATCGTGTTAAGATTATGGACAAGTGCTTCCATTGCCTGAAAAGTCGCTTGGTCAACTTCCTCCAATGATTTTTGCAATGAATATTCTTGACAACGCCGAATCGTCGTTTGATCAAATCCGTTTTGCGACAACAAATCAAATTCACGCTGCAAATATTCCGTATTCACTTCAAGACGAAAAATACAACCTTCATCAAGAATCTTTTTTTGTATCGAATCCGTCAACTCACGAAAATTCTGCAACGTTTTTCCGTTAAACATATCCGTCAATTCCAACGATTTCGCAAGATTGCGCCGGTAACATTTCCGAAACGTTTTTGCAACTCCCGGCGCAAGCCCGTAATCAAAATTAACGACACTTTGTCCTCCGTGTTGATCGTTTTGGTTTGACTGAATTGCAATACACGCGAGAGCCGAATAACTTTGAATATCGTTTGGTTCACGCAGCACGCCGTGACCTGTTGAAAAACCGCCGTCAAAAAGTTTCAACAAATCGATCTGACAACATGTTGTTGTCATGGTTAGAAAATCGAGGTCGTGAATATGAATATCACCGTCACGGTGAGCGGCGGCGTGTTTCGGGTTTAGGACGAACATTTCGTAAAATTGTTTCGCGCCTTCGCTGCCGTATTTGAGCATGGTACCCATTGCGGTGTCGCCGTTGACGTTTGCGTTTTCGCGTTTGATTTCGCTGTCTGCCGCATTTTTGTACGTAATATCTTCATACGTTTTCATCAACCGCGAATTACGTTCCCGAATCCGCGATCTTTCCGCACGATAAATGATGTACGCTTTAGCAGTCTGTACATGACCGGCTTCAACAAGAACTTGCTCCACCACATCCTGAACCTGTTCCATTTCCGGCTGATTCATTTGGCAAGCGGCAAGTTTTTTGTCAACTCGTTGCGCTAATTCTAATAAATAATTTTCATCTTTCGCCGTTCCGCAAGCCTGAAACGCTTTTTGCATTGCATTAGCGATTTTATCGAGACAAAATTTCATCCGCCGTCCGTCCCGCTTAACAATGACCGACGTAAGCGGTTCATGCGGTATGGAATGATGTGTTGAGTTCGTTGGTGATTTCGTTATTATTTTTGTAGTTGTTTGTTGCATGGTTTACCTCCGTGTGTACCGGAAAAAAGTTTAAAAGTTAAATATTGAAAATGATTAAATAAAATGATTAAATTTTACGGAATAAGTCAAATAAACAGTATGATCTTTAAGTTATAAAAAATGAAAATTACGAAACGGGGAAAAAGGTAACCGTTCACGGTTACAAAACTTGTCAATAAAATCAACACGAACATTTGACTCGTCATATTGCCCGCTTTTATATTGCGCAATATTCGATGCAAAAAGATCGGTCAGGATTTTAAGTTGGGAAAGTTTATCAGTCATTTTGTTGTTCAAAAAGAGATTTTATCTATTTTTTTCATTATTTTATCTGTTTCGTTCAAGACGAAGATGATTTTTTGATAATGTTCAATATCTTCGTAAGACAACATGCGTTCTTTGCGGTCTTTGAGCCATTTTTGTGCGGGTTGGTAGCCGCCGATATAGAATTTCCACACCGTTTCAGGTACATGATCAAAATATTGTGTGTCGTTTATCCAGACTTTGTTATTACGATAATTACCGGATTTTTCGGTAAAGGAATTTTCTACTTTGTTACTTCCCGTTTTTGGGTAATTGGCAAAATTATTTGGAACGGTAATATCTTCCATTAAATGTAACTTTCGTAACTTTTCCCCGAACGCCGCTAATTTTTCAAATTGTTTTGTATTTTCGGGATACGGAATGCGCGGAAAATCAATTTTCAAAAATCCTCTTTTATATTCTTGCTGCGATGAAAAATCTTTCGGTACAAAAAAGTAATTGGGTTCATTAGGCGTTAATTCCGACCATGAAATTGATTGCAAGTTATTTTCGAGAAGAAAATTGTATTTTTCTTGCCGTTTGCCATAAAGATCAAAATGGAATACTTGCGCTAATTTTTTATCTGTGTTCATGATGACGCTCCAAATTTGATAGTTCGTTATTAAGTTCTTCTGCCGAAGGCATTTGATTTTGAATTTTGACGGGTAATTCCTTAAATGAAAATTCGCTTACACCGATTGGTTTATTAATATCGCGCAAGGCAAATTCCACGTCCAGCACATTTTGATTTTTACAAAGCAAAATACCGATGCTTTGATTGTCGGCTTCGGTTTTGAGCAACGAATCAACTGCCGAAAGATAAAAATTCATTTTGCCTAAATATTCAGGTTCAAACTCGCCGATTTTTAATTCGATAACCACATAGCAATGTAAGCGGACATGATAGAAAAGTAAATCAAGAAAATAATCTTTGCGATTGATTGTCAGTTGGTATTGTTCTCCGAGAAAAGCAAAGCCTTTTCCCATTTCTAAAATAAATTTTGAGATATTTGCAATCAGACCGCGTTCCAACTCCCGCTCTCTCGCATCTTTCTCCAAAGTCAGGAAATCAAAATTATAAGGATTTTTTAGCGTCTCTTTAAATAAATCGGCTTGAGGCATTGGTAATGTATTTGAAAAATTGGTGATCGCTTTGCCTTGTCTTTTATATAAATTGCTTTCAATATGAACATTAAGTATATTTCTGCTCCAATTATTTTCAACAATGGCTTTAAGATAAAAAAGCATTTCTTTTTTGTTCTTAATCTTTTGCAAAAATAAAACAAGATGACGCCATGGTATATTAAAACAATACTTATCAACCACTTCCGGTATGGATTCTTCTGTTTTTATTTGTCCGCCAACTTGGTGGACAATTTCAGTTGTTTTCGTTTTTCCAAATTAAAAATTCGTAAAACTGTTTCATTGCGTAGAGATTGCTGCGTGAAAACCCTGTACTTCCTTTAAATTCGCTACATAAATCTCGACTTAATTGGTTGACAACCTGACTACCCCAACTACTGGTACGTTGTTTTTCGGAAATTTGTCTGCCTAAATCCCAATAAAGCGCAATCAACTCTTTATTAACCGATAAAGCGGCTTTGATTTGGCTGTTTTTTATCCGTATTTTCAATTCATTAAGCCAATTGTGGTAATCCGAATGTTTTGTTATCTCATTCATCTTATTTGGTATTTCTCCGTTTTACAAAAATATTGATTGACGTTTTCGCGAATAGGTTCAATTTTATGCAATCGGATTTTCCCGATAGCGATTTCCGAAACGTAACTGCTAATTACGGCGTTAATCGTCTTTGTTTGGTTCGTGTTTTTGGACATTTTGGAATAATAAATAATCAGTTACAAATTCAAAAAGGGATTTTGTCTATTTTTTTCATTATTTTATCTGTTTCGTTCAAGACGAAGA
>JAIRYX010000283.1 GCA_031267635.1 Planctomycetaceae bacterium | reverse complement strand
GCGTAAATCGCCTAATCCTATTTGAAAACCATACCGGAAATAATAAAAAATAAACAAAAAAAATGCAATACCAAAGTATCTAAACAATAATTTCCCCGACTATGCTACGCAATCGATATCGATTGCCAAAACTTGTGTTAATACTTTTGAGCATGATAACCAATACGACATGGCTTTTAAATCGCCGGTTAGCAGCTACGAATGGTACGACACTCACACAGCAATATCCGCAAAATCCAGCGACTTGCTGCCGTGACGATAAGTTAGTTCGATTTCACCAAACAACGTTTCCTGATAGATATAAGCAAATTCGTGACGCACCAACTCTAATACTGCGAGAAAAATTCCAATGAGTGTTGTTTTATGTTGTCCGATGCTGAACAAGCTGCGAAAAGAAATTCGTTCTTCATTTTTAAGACGGTAATAAATCCGTTTCATGTGCGTTGAAATCGGCGTGTCGTCGTAAACAATATTTTGTTGCGATTTTGGCGAACTGTCGTGAATAATCCGCCCGAACGCGCTGACTAAATCCCATAACTCGACTTCGTAAATCGGCTCATCAGCAAGCGATGTTTGGCGAGCCGGAAGATCGTTGGCAATTCGCGGATAATGTTGCTGCCATTTTCGGCTGCGCGTTTCGAGTGCGACGGCATTGTCGCTGTGTTCTTTGTAAGTGAGAAGTTGCCGCACCAAATCTTTTCGCGGGTCTTCAATTTCTTCCGCCGTTTCCTCTATGTTCGGCAAAACCTGGTACGATTTGATTTCAATCAACGTTCCTGCCGTTGCCAGAAAATCGCCCACCGCGTTTACGTCGATTTCTTTCAGCACTTCGAGGTATTCCAGAAACTGCTCCGTAACTATCGCAATCGGAATGTTGAGAATATCAAGTTCATGTTTCCGCACAAGGAACAGTAACAAATCAAGCGGCCCGTGAAACATGCTCATATCGACGCAAAATTCTTTCATCACAGCACCTGTTTCCCACCCGATCTTTTCTTGTTGGAAACAATGTTTCCGCTAGAACGAATCGCATTTGCAGGTTTCGTATTTTCGCCCGAAAGCCGGTTTTGCAAACTGACCAGCAATTCGACCTCGCCAACCGGCATTTCAAGATACGCGGCAATGTCTTTCGACGACATTCCTTTTTGAAGAAGATATTGTAACTGATGGCGTTTGGTACGCGGCGCGTTTAATTCCTGAACGTCAACCGGCAAATACGGCTCGCCTTCGGACAAAATTTGACGCGCATTCGGCGGCGAAATCGGACGAATCACCGGAGGCGTCAACGGTTGCGGATCACTTCCCATCTTTTGTGATTGTTCGTCGGTTATCAACGAATCAATTTGCGGAGCCGACTGCGACAAAATTTTATTGGTGTAAAATTTGCGATTTTTGAACGAATGATTTTTATCTGACGTGTCATTTTGCGCAAGCGATTCCTCGGTCAATTCGCTGCGAAAGACATTTGTATGTCCGGCGGAAAAACGTTTTTGTGTAGGAAATGCAATCGGTGAAAAATCGCCGCTGTTGTCCGAATGAAATGGAGAAGAATCGTGGTCGGGCAATCCGTTTTGCGTCATTTGATAATCGGAAATCGAATACGACATCGGATAGGAAGACGGCATGTCCCACGATTCCAACGGTGCGATTTCGGTTTGCGATGATGGCAGCGAGGATTGTTCCGGCGTTTGTTTTTGCGACAAATGTTGCGAGAGATTTTGCGTTGAAGCGGAAGCCGCATGTTCGAGCGATTGCAGCAAATCAAAAGTCGGAATTCTTGCGGTCAATTGATCAAGTTCATGAATCGCGCGGGTTAACCCGAAATCGCTTTCGGCAAACGGGTCTTCAACCACCATTTCGCTCATATTGGAAACAGAGTCGTTTACAAGAGGTTTCTTTGACTGCGGTGCTTGTAAGCTGTGCGGCAAACAGACGCTATGAGAAAGTTGGGGATCTTGCGACAGTGGAGCGTTTTGTGGATTTGGAACAGTTTTTGTATTTTGAGAAGCGGACGAAGTTGGAGAGTTTTCTGATTGTGAATCCCGAACAGCCGAAACAACTTGCGCAGCATGTGGAAGAAGTTGTTCCATATCGTGCATAATTCGCGTTGCGTCGGAGAGCATGAGTTGCAACGCCACTATTTTTGTATCAATTTCCGCTTTGAGTTGCCGCGCGAGCGTCAGCATTTCGACGTCGAATTGTTCCGCGATTCGACGCATTGATCTATTGGCTTCAGATTCCGCAATATTTTTCATAAATGTTCCAAGCGTTTCTTCGGTCAGAGTTTGCGATTTTTCGGAACGAGGTTTCGATTGCGGAATTTGTGTGGAATGCTGTTGCGGAAATTCATGGTTTTGCTGCGGCAAATTTTCCAATACCTGAAATGAAATTGACGTTGTATCGCCGCCGGGAATCGTTGTTGCCGATTGCCATTGCTGTTGTTGAATTTTGTACTGTTCGTAAGCGTTTAAAGTTGAATTTTGCTTTTCTTTTCGCAAATTATTGTAAATGCGCAGAATAAAAACTCCGGCAATCATTGCAATTCCCGAAATCAGCATACTTTGCGAATTACTCAACGCCCACAAAACCACGAAAGATTTTCTCCTGAATTAAAATTTTGACACGACCTTGGGGATTATAAGTATTTCAATTTTCCGGTGCAAGAGAGAAATTTTTGTAACTATTCAGTCGATCAAACCACGTAAATTCGTATCGGGCAACTGAATAGTTACAAAAGGGAACTTCCAAGACTTTTTATTCTTTTCTCAAAGCTTCGCGGACATGTTGCAAATCTTTATCGCCGCGTCCGGAAAGGCAGACGAGGATTGTGCGGTTTTGCGACACGGCGACTTCTTTGAGCGTTTGCGCTAAAGCGTGCGAGCTTTCCAGCGCGGGGATAATTCCTTCTAATCGGCAGAGCGTTTGGAATGCTTCGAGCGCTTCTTTGTCGGTAATTGTTTTGTAAACGACTCGTCCAATGTCCCGCAAAAACGCATGTTCCGGTCCTACGCCCGGATAATCTAAACCGGCTGAAATTGAGTACGCCTCGTGAATCTGACCGTGTTTGTCCTGCAACAACATCGACTTCGCGCCATGCAGCACGCCGATTTTTCCGGCATTGAGCGACGCGGCATGTTCGCCGGTTTCCACACCTTTTCCCGCCGCCTCAACGCCGATTAACTCAACGGAAGCATCGTTCAGAAACGGATAAAAAATCCCCATCGCATTGCTTCCGCCGCCGACCGCCGCTACAACGCAATCCGGCAGTTTTCCGGTCATTTCCAACATTTGCTGCCGCGACTCCTCGCCGATAATTTTTTGAAATTCCCGTACCATCCAAGGATACGGATCAGGTCCTGCCACCGTTCCAACTACATAAAACGTGTCGTTTACCACTTCACTCCAATAACGCAACGCTTCGTTCATTGCGTCTTTAAGCGTCGAGCAGCCGGATGTTACCGGCACGACTTCCGTACCGAGCAACTCCATACGCTGCACATTCGGCTGTTGTCGGCGAATATCCTCCGCACCCATGAAAACGCGGCATTCCAGCCCGAACAACGCCGCAACAGTCGCCGTCGCCACGCCGTGTTGCCCCGCTCCCGTTTCGGCAATCAAATGTTTTTTGTTCATCCGTTTGGCAAGCAACGCCTGACCAATCGTATTGTTGACTTTGTGCGCGCCGGTATGATTGAGGTCTTCCCGCTTGAGCCAAATTTGACACGAACCGGCATGTTCGCTCAACCGTTTAGCGAAATAACACGGCGTTGCCCGACCGACATATTGCCGCAATAACTCACGATATTCCGCCCAGAAATTTTCGTCCCCAAAAGCGTCTTCGACGGCTTTGCGCAAGTCATTGAGCGGCGACATCAGCGTTTCACCGACATAAATTCCGCCGTATTTGCCGAAATAACCGCGAGAATCAGGATATGAAGAAAAATTAATTGTGTTTGTCATCTTTAGTTTATTAAAATAAGTTTGTTGAAAATTTCTGCTTATTTCGTTTGTGGAGAAATCTGAATTTTTTAGAGACATGCCATAATAGAGACGATTGAAAAGAGTTTTCACTATGACAAAGGATCTTTGCCCTCAAGCAAAAGCCATTATAGAGGATATTGGATAATAACGTCTTCCGATTACGCAAGACCGATACACTCCTCACGCTTTAAAATTCGGTTTTCATCAAAAAAGGGACATTAGAGACAAAAGGGACTTTGGGGACGTGATGAACGATCAACACTGTTTTAAAAGTCGAGATTTCAAGCGTGAGGAATATATAACAACGCCAACGATACCAAATTTCAAGTGCAAGGAGTCTATTCCTTGCGAACTCTGTCGTTTTAGTCCTCTTTTGAAAACTTATTGTAACTGTTCAGTTGCCATCAAAATTTACCGGACAATATTATTATTGCCGCCCTTATTTATATACAATTCCCTTAGTAGCCCGAATTGGTGCCCAAGTATGCGCCCTTATTTCCTTATTAGACCTTTTCTCTAACCCTATTCAATCACCGAAAACATAGCAAAAACGCCTTGTTTTTGTGATTGCCTAACTTGTGTACGTCTCGTATTTTTAAGTTAGAGAAAAGGTCTATTATTCGTTCCATTGTTTTGATAAAAATCCATGATCTAAAAAATAAGGGCATAAGGGCGCGTTTTGAGGGCTTTGCCGGCTACTAAGGGAAACTTGATAAATAAGGGTTGCAATGGTAAAATCTTTCGGATAACTATTCAGGCGCCGTGGGGATTGAATTGGTTTGAGACAACTGAATAGTTACAACTTATTTTGGTTTTCCGACCGTTTGTCCCAATAAAACTTGCTGCTCGGCGGTCAGATTGAGGACTTTATGAAGCTCCTCTTTGTTGACGGTCGTCCGAACAACGCACCCCAAACCTTTCGATGCGGATGCAAGATAAACATTTTGCGAGGCGGCGCCGCTGGCGACCGACGATTGCAAAAGCGTCGTTCCTTTACTGAAGTCCGCTACATAAATAAGATTGAGCGGAGCAATAAACACAAACGGCTGCGAACCGGCAATTTTTCGATGATCGCCTGCCGCTTTCAAAATCAGCGTGTTATTTTTCGCGTCGTACAAATAAATGCCGTCTTTAAGCACGGCATAAACGTCGATTTCCTGTTTGTTGATAGCGGTCGGAATCACTCGCTTGTCGTCGCGATTGAATCCGTAAGCCGACCACAAAATGTCGGAAATTGTTTGCAGATCCAGGTCTGCATCGGAAATGTTGCGGTTGCTCTGCCGCTCGCTGAATGTGTCGAAAAGCGGTTTGCCGCCTGTTTTTTGCGGCGTGGGCAACTTGACGTCCTGTGCCATAACGCACGCGGAAACAAGCAGAGCCAATAGGGTCAGAGAAATTGTTCTCATTTCAAATTTCCTTTTTCATTTGGTTGTAATACTTTTGTTGTGATGCGTTGATTACTAATTTTGCGCATCTTGTGGTGCAAGCCATTGCGGAAGCCGAATAATCTGACCGTTACAATCCACTGCCGCAAGGACAGTTTTTCCGACAGCCAGTAGTTCTTCACCGCGATAAACTTCGTACTTATGTTCTATTTTAACATGTGTTATCCGCTCGACAATAGTACGGACTGTAATGAGGTCGTCGTATTTTGCCGGTTTTTTGAACGAACATTCCGCCTTATTGACAACAAGAAAACAACCGGATGCTTCGAGATCACGATAAGTTTTGCCAAGCGATCGCAACGTTTCGGTGCGTGCTATTTCAAAATAAGTGAAATAATTCGCGTGATACACGACGCCCATTTGGTCGGTTTCCTGATAACGCACACGAATCTGATGATCGTATTGATAAATCGACATATTATTGTAAGTTATTGTTGAATCATTAATGCGGAAAGATGGCTCGTAATTATCCAGTCGATCAAACTCGATAAATCCGCACAAGACAACTAACTAGTCCTTAATCAAGCGAAGCCCTAGCATACCAATAAGAGACAAACCAGGGGGAACTGCTGTTTTTCTCTTATTTGCATGCTAGGGCTTCGCTTAATTACTAGTACGAAACATCTTAAAGATACTGCCGTGAACAGTTACCGAGCGTCCTAATGTCCGCAACAGCAACAACAGCCGGATTTTCCTTCTTTTTTGTTGTCGAGAATTTCAACCGCTTCAAATTTTTGACCTTCGAGCATAGAAAGACTTGCGCCGCCGCCTGTGCTGACATGCGAAACTTTGTCGGCAAAACCAAGCTGCTGAATCGCCGCCGCACTGTCGCCACCGCCGATAATGCTGATGGAATCGCTGTCGGCAATTGCCTGTGCCACGATTTTGGTTCCTTCGTCAAACGGCGGTATTTCGCAAACGCCCATAGGACCGTTCCACACGACAGTTTTCGCGGTTCTGACAATGGAAGCATACAATTTTGCGGTTTCCGGTCCGATGTCGAGTCCTTCCCAATCGTCGGCAATTTCACCGGATTTGAAAATTTTCTTATTGCAATCCGCTTTGAAATCGTCGCCGCAATGATTGTCTATCGGCAAAACCAATTTATCGCCGCCTGCCGCGAGAAGTTCTTTCGCAAGATCAATTTTATCCGGTTCAACAAGCGATTTTCCGACTTTGCCGCCTTGTGCCAGCGAGAACGTATAAGCCATTGCGCCGCCGATTAACACTTTATCGCAAATGCCAAGCAGATTTTTAATGACGAGGATTTTGTCGGAAACTTTTGCGCCGCCGAGAATCGCGACAAACGGACGCTTCGGCGCACGAATCGCGTCGGTAAGATATTGAATTTCTTTCGCCACGAGAAAGCCGACGACTTTCGGCTTATTTCCCATTGCTTTCGGCACGGCGACCATTGAAGCGTCGGTACGGTGACAGGTTCCGAATGCGTCGTTGCAATAGATATCGGCAAAAGAAGCGAGTTCATCGGCAAACACAGCGTCGCCTTTCTTTTCGCCCGGCTGAAAACGGAGATTTTCGAGAACCAGCACGCCGCCGGTTTTGAGCGACGTCGCTTTCGCTTTCGCATCCGCGCCGACGGTATCGGTTGCAAAATCGACCGACATTCCAAGAATTTCGCCGAGCCGCACTGCTGTTGGTTTCAGAGTATATTTTGCGTCGGGAGCATCTTTCGGACGTCCAAGATGACTCATCAGAATCAACTTGCCGCCGCGATCCAGCACCGATTTGATTGATGGAACCGCCATCTGTATCCGGCGGTCATCGGTGATTTGTCCTTGATCATCCAGAGGAACGTTAAAATCAACACGCATCAACACGGTTTTTCCCGCAACATCAGCGTCTTGAATCGTAAGTTTTGCCATTTTTATTACCTTTTTAAAAAATTTGGTTGTGTATTTGTGTATACTTCTTCCACTTGAATATTCGGTTTTTGCTAAAAAAGGGAGATATTAAGAGGGACTTTTGGGATATGGTGAACGATAAACATTGTCTTAACAGCCGAACATCCAAGTTGGAGGAGTATCATCGGACCTTGCATTGTTCCATTTCATTCATTTGAAACAACAACACAAATAATCCAAGTGTAATTTTATCGATTTTTGGGAATTTGAAAAGGTGGGATTAGAATTGAGAGATTTAAATATTGGGGTTAAAAGTACTCCTCACACTGTACTCCTCACACTTGTCATGTCGACTTTTAAGACAATGTTGATCGCTCATCACGTCTCCAAAGTCCCTTTTGTCTCTCATGTCCTTTTTTTGATGAAAGCCGAATTTTTAAAAAGTGTAAGGAGTTTAACGTTTTGTTTAAAGGTTATGAAACAAAATGATAAAACACGCCTTTTGACAAAGCTTTTGTTTTTAAGGAAAGGACGCGATAGGTTTTGTAGGCGTTACGTTTAGAGGAACGAAAAATCAATAACAGCCATTATATTTAACGGGCAGGACAACATAATTTGGGTAAATACTTATTTGCAACTATCATATTTCACGGTTTTTGAAAAAACAAAAAAACTTCTGAACATTTTAGGTTATTTTAAAGGTTTTATCTCTTGCGTTTTGGAGAATACGGTTATAAAATATCGCCTCGCCGTTGTTGAAACGGCGATTTTAAAAAGTAAAAACTGGAACATACAAATGAACATCCGTGTTTCCCTTTGAAATCAGGAGAATCAAACATGTCTGACCCCAACATTAACAACCCCGTTCCTGTGTTAAGCTCCGACGCCGCTTACCAACTGGCTAACGTTACAAAAACCGACGCCCAATTCGGTTCGCTGACGCCTCGTTGGTTGCCTCGTTTTCTCGATTGGAAAGCTCTTGAAACAGGTATTTTTCGTCTCAACAAAGTCAAAGAAGGCGATACGCCGCTCGACGCTCTTTGCCGAAGCGTTGTTGATACCGGAGAAGTTCCCGAAGGGTTCATTGACTACGAAAATAAACCGCGGGAATATCGCCTCAATTCCATTTCAACCGTCATTAACATCGACACGCGAATTGCCGACCTTTACAGCAGTCCTTATAATCAGGTCGAAGAACAAATTCGTCTCGCTGTCGAAAGTTTGAAAGAACGTCAAGAAAGCCAGCTTGTCAACAGTGATGATTATGGTCTTTTAAAAAACGTTGTCGATTCGCAACGAATAAAATCCATAAGCGGGTCGCCGACTCCGGATGATTTTGACGAGTTGATTTCCAAAGTGTGGAAAGAGCCGTCGTTCTTTCTGGCTCATCCCCGCGCAATTGCCGCTTTTGGTCGGGAATGTACTCGACGCGGCGTTCCACCGGTAACGGTTTCGTTTTACGGCTCAAATTTTTTGACTTGGCGAGGAATCCCGATTATTCCGTCCGACAAGCTGCTCGTGGACGGTCACAAGGTTCCGAAAGGAAAGAACGGCAAGACAAATATTCTTCTTATCCGAACCGGCGAACTCAAACGCGGCGTGCTGGGATTGCATCAAGATAATCTTCCCGGCGGAACGTCGCGCGGATTGGCGGTGCGTTTTATGGGCGTGGACAAGCAAGGAATTACCTCCTATTTCTTGTCTGTGTATTGCTCCTTGGCAATTCTCGCCGACGACGCTGTTGCCGTTCTCGAAAATGTCGATGTGGGAAATTATTACAATTACAATAAAGAGTGAAAGAATGACGCTGGGAAACGCCCGGAAAATTTTCGGACACGTCTCGGCGGCTCTGGAATATATTCCAGCGGTTTCGGGACTTGTCCCAATGGTTTCGGGGTGTGCGACGACGGTTTTGTCGCCGACAGCTTCGCCGCTGTAACCGGTTACAAATGCCTCGTAACCGGTTACAAACACTTCGTAACCGGTTACAAATGCCTCGTAACCGGTTACAAACACTTCGTAACCGGTTACAAACGCCTCGTAACCGGTTACAAACACTTCGTAACCGGTTACAAACACCTCGTAACCGGTTACAAACACCTCGTAACCGGTTACAAACACCTCGTAACCGGTTACAGAACCGCTGTCGCGCGTTCCGACGGCTTTGAATGATAATCCAGACACTTTGGATCGGACAACGAGGTAATTGATTTAAATACAGAGAAATTCTAAAGACCTCTTCCCAACATCAGCAAGTCCTTATTTTTCAATGGTAGAATTTGTTGAAAGTGGGGTTTTTAGAAGTTCCCTACTGTCAGAGATTGACTTTACAACAACGGCGTCCGTTAATGAGTCAATTAACCCGTTCGATAAAACGCCATTATTTTATTTTAGGAGATTTAATTTATGCAGAATTCTCATTACATCCCGCGCAAGGACAACGATGCGCAAAACGATGTACAATTCGTTTGGCGGGAAATCTCCAAAACGTTATTTTCCGCCCAAGCTCCCAATACCGGATTCCAGTATCCGGTTTCGGAACATTCCATTGTTTCAACTCCCCGCTCTGCGCTTCAAACTTCAAACGCCCAACTTACTCCCAATTCGCGCGATTTTGACGTTACGGCGATTCGCAGAGATTTTCCGATTTTGAGCGAGAAAATTCACGGAAAAGACCTTGTTTGGTTCGACAACGGAGCGACAACGCAGAAACCGACCGCGGTGATTGAGCGGCTGAAATATTTTTACGAACACGAAAATTCCAACGTTCATCGCGGAGCACATGATCTTGCCGCAAGAGCAACGGATGCTTACGAAAACTCGCGAGAAATCGTGCAGAAATTCATCAAGGCTTCCTCGCCGAGTGAAATTATTTTCGTGCGGGGAACGACCGAAGGAATTAATCTCGTCGCCGCAACTTGGGGACGCGACAACATTCATGCGGGTGATGAAATTCTGATTTCCTATCTCGAACATCACGCGAATATCGTTCCTTGGCAACATCTTGCTCAAGAAACCGGCGCGGTTATCAAAGTGATTCCTGTTGACGGCAACGGCGATTTGGAACTCGCTCAATACGCTCAACTGTTAAAAAGCGGGAACGTGAAACTCGTTGCGTTGACGCAAGTAGCTAATTCGATTGGGACAATCACGCCGGCACAGGAACTTGTCCACATTGCTCATCAATTTGGCGCCGCCGTTTTGATTGACGGAGCGCAGTCGATTGCGCATACGCCAACCGATGTTCAACGGCTTGATACGGATTTTTTCGTTTTTTCAGGACACAAGATTTTTGCTCCAACCGGTATCGGCGCATTGTACGGCAAACAAGACTTGCTCAATTCGATGCGTCCTTATCAAGGCGGCGGCGGAATGATTAGCGACGTTACGTTTGAAGAAACGTTATATCAACCCGCTCCGCAAAAGTTTGAAGCGGGAACGGGTAACATTGCAGACGCTGTCGGTTTGGGAGCGGCGTTGGAATATGTCGCGTCGCTGGGAATTGAGGCAATTCGGCAATACGAGCACCGCTTGTTGGAATACGCACGAAGCGTTCTCACGCCGATTCCGGGAATCCAGATAATCGGTAATCCGAAAGAACGCGCCGGAGTTATTTCGTTTGTTCACAATCGATACGCAACGGAAGAAATTAACAAAGCGATGGCGGTGGAAGGAATTGCGTTGCGAGCAGGACATCACTGTGCGCAGCCGATTTTGCGTAAATTCGGTTATGAAAGTACAGTGCGGGCTTCGTTTGCGTTTTATAACACTTATGAAGAAATCAATGTTCTCGCCAAAAAATTGGCGGATTTTGTTAGCCGTTAAACCATAATGGACACAGAGGTTCTCATGAACTCTTCAACGATTTTAGATGCTGTCGGTAACACGCCGCTCATTCCAATTCGTTATCATGGAAACGGTGCGAAAATTTTTGCCAAGGCGGAATTTATGAATCCGAGCGGCTCGGTGAAAGATCGGGCGGCAAAGGCAATGTTGTTGCGCGGAATACAAAACGGAAAATTGACAAATAATAATGCGATTCTTGACGCAACAAGCGGCAATACCGGAATCGCTCTTGCAATGTTCGGAGCGGTGTTGGGATATCGTGTTGTGCTATGTCTTCCATCTAACGCGAATCGGGAACGTAAGCGGGTTCTACGGGCTTATGGTGCGGAAATTATTCCAACCAGTCCGCTTGAAAGTTCCGATGGGGCATTGCTCAAAGCGAAACAAATTGCCGCCGAAAATCCTGACAAATATTTTTATACCGATCAGTACAACAATGAAGAAAATTGGAAATCGCATTACAATGGAACGGCTCTTGAAATTTGGGAGCAAACGGAACATAAGATAACGCACTTTGTTGCCGGTATGGGGACGTCGGGAACGTTTATCGGTACGGCGCGGCGATTAAAGGAATTAAACCCGTCAATTAAAACCGTTCCGATGCAGCCCGCGTCGCCGTTGCATGGTCTTGAAGGAATGCGGCACCAAGCGTCTGTGATTCCGTCCGGTTTTTATGATACCTCGCTTTTGGACGGACAACTTGACATTCAAACCGAAGATGCACGCCGAACAACGTTGGAATTTGCAAAAGAAAACGGTTTGTTTGTCGGAATCAGTAGCGGAGCGAATATTTTAGCGGCAATGAAATTAGCCGAAACCTTGCCCAAAGACGACCTTGTGGTTACAATATTATGCGATAGCGGTTTTCGTTATTTGAGCGATGAAATGTGGGATTGAACATGCTAACGCTTACTCAAGAACAAATCGGAACAATTTGCAAACACGCCGAAACGGAATATCCTAGCGAATGTTGTGGCGCAATGTTAGGGCGTTTCGACAACGGCATTTGTACGGTTTGCGAAGTCCTACCGATTTCCAATCAACGGGAAGAGGCGGCGAAATATCACCGTTTCCTGATTACGTCACAAGAGTTTTTACAATGCGAAAAACAGGCACGGAAACAGAATTTGGAAGTCGTCGGATTTTATCATTCGCATCCCGACCATCCGGCAAAGCCGTCGCAATATGACTTGGAACACAGTTTGCCGGTTTATTCGTATCTCATCGTGTCGGTGCAACAAGGAAAATCCGACAAGATGACAAGTTGGATTTTACAAAATGACCGAAGTCAATTTAATGAAGAGGAAATCAAATGATAACGATTCAATTACCGACCGCATTACGGACATTCACCGATGGACAAGCCGATCTTCAGTTCGAAGCGTTGACTGTCGAGGCGGCATTGTGTCAATTAACGGAACAGTTTGCCGATTTGCAGCGTCATCTTTTTGATGACAACGGCAAATTGAGAAGTTTCGTGAATGTTTATTTGAACGATGAAGACGTCCGAAGTTTCGACGGCGTCAACACATCGCTGAAAGACGGCGACGTGTTGATGCTCATTCCGGCGATTGCGGGAGGTAGAGAAACTCCTCGCACTTGAAAAGTGGTTTTAGTTTTTAGAATTGTATCTATTCGCTTGCTCGGAGTGCGTTCGTAATCGTTTACGTCTATGTTTTATTTTCAAATTTTGGAAAAATGAATACGTCAACCTCATTTTCACCTATATTGTTCCGAACAAAGCAACCTCATTAGCAAAAAATTTTTCCACCAATCAAACCTCATTACCGCATTGTTTCTCTTGTTAATGAGGTGATAAGGTTGGGTGTGGAGGGAGATTCATTGGCTACTGAGGTTGTTTCGTTAGGAAAATTAGGTAGAAATGAGGTTTGTTTGTACGAGCGAATCATATTGTCACTTCCTATTGATAATGTTTCAATCCGGTGAATAGATACTTAGAATTTAGCGATGAATTTATATGTCTTACCTTTCACACGAAGAATTAACGCGGTATAGCCGACATCTGATTTTGCCGGAAGTCGGCATTGAAGGTCAACAGAAGATTAAAGACGGGAAAGTCCTGGTTGTCGGAACCGGCGGGCTTGGTTCACCGATTGCGATGTATCTTGCAGCTGCCGGAATTGGAACGCTTGGAATTATTGACTACGATACGGTTGATGAAACGAATTTACAGCGTCAAATCATTCATACGACTCGCGACCTTGATCGCCCGAAAGTTGCGTCCGCAAAAGACAAACTCGAAGACATCAATCCGTTTATCAAAGTCAATCCGATAGAAATTCAACTTAATTCAACGAATGCGTTGAAAGTTTTCAAAGATTACGATGTGATTGTTGACGGAACAGACAATTTCGCGACGCGGTATTTGATAAACGATGCTTGCGTTTTGCTTGATAAACCGAACGTTTACGGTTCGGTGTTTCGTTTTGAGGGGCAAGCGACGGTGTTTCATTTTCAAGATGGTCCATGTTTACGTTGTTTGTATCCTGAACCGCCGCCAGCGGGATTAGTCCCGACATGCAGTGAAGGCGGCGTTCTCGGCGTGTTGCCCGGCATTATTGGTTGTATTCAGGCAAATGAAACGCTCAAAATATTATTACAAGCGGGAGACGTTTCTTCTGCATCCGGCGGCGAAACGTTATCGAATCGCTTATTGCTTTTCGATGCGTGGAAGATGAGGTTCCGCGAGTTGAAATTACGAAAAGACCCGCAATGTCCGATTTGCGGAAAAGAGCCAAGTATCAAAGAGTTAATTGACTACGAAGAATTTTGCGGCTTAAAAAAACACGTTACCGACGTACCGATTGAGTCGATTGATGCAGTTGAGTTAAAACGTTTACTGGACAACGAGCCGGAAACGGTTCAGATTATTGATATCCGCGAGCCGCATGAAATAGCGATGGGGGTGCTTCCGAGATCGAAATCAATTCCGTTCGGTCAAGTTGTCCGACGAAAAGACGAGTTTGATACGAAATTGTTCCACATTTTCATTTGTAAAATCGGTATTCGTAGCGAGTTAGCGATTCGTGCATTACGCGACGCGGGTTTTGAGGGACGTCTTGCGAACCTAAAAAACGGCACCAACTCTTGGGCAAAAGAAATTGACGACACATTCGCGGTCTATTGAAACATCGAACTGCGGGTCATGTGCAAGCGACAAAAGCCCGGTTGTGTGGATATACCAATTGCCAATGAATGTTTTTTGCTTACGCCTATGAATTACAATAAACGCCGTATTTATACTTTTCACGGTAAAAAATGCCATTTATTCGCTGTTGAACCCCTAATTATTCATGGAGTTTATAGACAAAATAAAAGCGACATTTTTTGCCGTGAGGAGGTAGAGAGAGCGAATAGCCGCTTGGAACAGAAGCTGCTGAAATCTACAGTGCAACTCTTGTCCCCAACGTCTCTTTTGTTCCTCGCTTTTCTTTAGAACATTTCAATTCGACTGATTTGTTAGAGGTTCTCATTATTCATTGGTTAAATGATGTAGCCACGTGTCCACTATGTAAGGGAGCTGAATGTTTCGGTCGATTTGTTCTAACGCTTCAAGTGTATAATGCGCGGAGCGGTTGATTCGTAAAATATCGTTGCGGTATGCGGCGGAAGCGTTTTTGAAATACGGGAGCAAGTCGCGGTTTTTCAGTTGTTGCGGATCGGCATTTTCGATCATGCGCCCGAAGTTCTGATAAAAATCCAACGCCAGCATCAGCAGCAAACGCAATCGTTTTCGCCGCAAAATCGCTTCTTTTCCGGCAGCGTCTATAAATTCGTTTAGCTTAATTGCAAACGGCACGGAACGCGGTACGGCAAGCGATAGTTCGCGAAAAAACTCATCGCGGATTTCGTCAAGCGAATCGTCGCAAAACGCTTTCGCTAGTTCCAGTCCGCCGTCGGAACTTCGAGCAAGACGCATCGCGATTTCCTGTGACGCGGCAATTCCTTGTTGTTCGAGTAGCTGTGAAAGTTCGTGCGTTTCAAGCGGAAAAAAACGAATCACTTTGCATCGAGAACGAATGGTCGGCAATTGTTTTGCCGCGCTCGTTCCGATTAAAACCAAAATCGCATGCGGCGGCGGTTCTTCCAGTGTTTTGAGAAGCGCGTTTGCTCCTTCCGTATTTAACGTATCTGCGTCGTCGATGACTGCGATTTTGTAACCGCCCGCAAACGGTTTTCGTGAAATTTCATAACAAATTCCGCTGTGTCCCCGTTGTTCTTTGCTACCGATAAGAATTTCCAACGGCAATTCCGATTTGTCTTCCGGCTTGGCGACATAATAAAAATCGGGGTGATTTCCTGCGTCCAACTGATGACATGCCGAACACGTTCCGCAAGCGTCAAATTCCTGCGACGTGCGTTTTTCGCAAAGTAGCGACTTTGCCATCGCCAGGGCAAATGTCCGTTTTCCAACGCCACTCGGTCCCGCAAACAGGAAACTTCCCGCCAACCGTCCGCGTGCTACCGCGCGCCGAAATTGCTCCGCCACACGGTCATGTCCGATAATGTTTTGCCAAGTCATAATTTTAAATTAACTGATACAAAGTTCCTCAATTTTTCTTGATATGAAAAATGTCAAATTTATAGGTATTTTACATTGAAAAATATCAAGAGAAATTGAGGAACTTTGTAGTAGTTACCCAGCCGTGCGGATTTATTTGGCTGGGTGACTGAATAGTTACAATTTATCTAAATTGTAAATCTGTATCATTTGTTGATAAAAAGCTTCGTTATTTCACGGTCGGATTGGAAAACCGGAGACCGGAATTAGCATGGAACGACGCATATTCGGTGACAATCGCGCCATTGGGACCGGCAATCATAAAGTGCGGCTCTTCCAACGCGTGCAAGTAGTCAATGTCGCCGACTTTCAACGCTTTCGCTTTAAAGCAGGTTGTGTATTTTTCCTGACTTTTCGGCAATTCAAACGGCAGCTTGCTCTTATCGCCACCGAGCGCTACTGTCCAAACGTTGCCGTTGCGGACATGCCACGTTTCATGTTTCGCCGCTTTATCTTCCGCCGCGATATGATAATGTTGAGCGATCATCTGTCCCGGCAAAAGATAAATGTCGTGACCGAAATAGCCGTGTTCTTTGTCGTTGATAAAGAAAATGCCACCCATCCCGACATTGCTGAAATCATTTTGACCAAATTCCAACATCCAAAAATCAGGGCTTGCAAGCACAGCTTCGCCAATTGCGTAATGGTGATAGCGAAACAATTCGCGGTATGCCTCTTTCGAAATTTCCTGATCCCATTTTCCGTTTTTGTAGAAATGTTCATTCGGGTATTTGGGAATTTTTATGGCGTTGCTGATTGTTTTTTCTTCAGCTTGCATACGTTGTCCTCCCATGAAAAACGCCGTGATTCCGGCTGTTCCAAGTGTTAAAGTTTTCAGTAAATTACGTCTGTTCATAAAAGTTTCCTTTCAAAAAAGTTCGTTAAGGTTGCAGTGTTGGCTTCCATCATTGTTCGTGGGTATACCAGCACTGGAATCGATAAACCTGACGCCTGAATTTAATGCGGCGCGTCGTTGTAAAATTGGACTTGAGTTTGCGGCGGTTTCTGATTGGAATCCGGGATTTCGCGTATCCAGATGTTTCGGAATTTTGTCAAGTTGCCATGATCTTGCAAACTAATCGGTTCCTTGTCGCCGTGCGGCTGGTACGTCGGAGGAATGTGGTAAAACGTGTCACCTTCAATCGCATGATTCCAAACGGTAAGAACGCCGTTTTGAAACACGGTGATATATGCCGGACGAATTACCTCGACAACTTTGTTGTCTTCAATTTTCAAGATCGGACGGGTAAAAATGACGTCATACGTTTGCCATTCGCCCGGTTTTTTGCAAACGTTGACCAACGGCGCGCGTTGCTTGTAAATACTCGAACATTGACCGTCGAAATAAGTTTTGTTTTCATACGAATCAAGCACTTGCACTTCGTAATGATTCATCAGAAAAACGCCGCTGTTGCCACGTCCCTGACCGTTACCGTTGACTTTTTCAGGCGTCGCAAATTCAATGTGTAATTGAACGCTGCCGAATTTTTGTTTCGTGACAAGCGATCCCGAACCGGGTTTGCAAGTCATGCTACCGTCGTCGTTGACTGTCCATTTTTCTTGTTCCCACGCGGACAAATCTTTGCCGTTGAACAAGATAATCGCGTCGGACGGCGGGTCGGACGTTTTTTCGCCGGGCGTAACCATCGGCGGTTCTGTCCACGCAATGCCGCTGCGCCAATCGCTTGCGGCGAAAACGGTTTGTGCGGTCATTGCCGCAACAACCAATGTCAAAAATGTTAAACGTTTCATCGTTGTTAAAAATGGGGTTAAAGGGTTAAACTTTTTATTTAGCGTTTACAACACTAAAATATATTCTATCAAACAAGCACGTGCAGCTCCACAACGAAGTGTATCTTTAACACAATTATCATACTGACTTCCATCCGAAGTACAGTTATCACTAAAGTCTTGCACAGGATGTAGTATTCCATAATATCCATAACCACTACATTCCCCTTCTGCTTTATGTTCACATTGACCTTCGGCAGGAAAATGGTAATTTATTGCAGTTTGTTAAATTACTGGAATAACCTTTTTGTGAACAATCCGTTGCCCTACTGAAATAGACGGAACTGCTTATCGAAGACAATAATGCCAAACTTGTGGCAAACAAGAAATTAAAAATTTTTCATGATATACTCATTGCACTTGAGTTTTCAGTTTTATGAATGGAGATCAAGCCGGATTTTACGGTATAACAACATCAGTGAAAACCGAAATTTCAAGTGCAATGAGTATATTGATCCTGTCATCATATTAAAGTTAAATATTTTTTTGGGAAGAAATACGATATTTCCTCCAAAAATGTAATGCGAGTAATGTCAAAAATATGACATTACCAATAAAAACCCATTTTCTACTTGGGCGATATTGTTGCGGTACTTCTGTGTTGATAAATGTTTTTGAAAGTTGTTTACCATTCCAATACACAACTGTTCCTATCCCTTTATCATTCGTCCCCCAAAATTTTGTTCCTAACGGAAGTTCAAGTCCTTCCATTGTAAAAATTTTATCAGGGATGTTTTGATTAAAACGAGCTTCTTCAACATCAATTGTTTCTTCAATCAATACTTTATCGTTTCGTTTAGAAATACAATGTATTTTTTGAGGAAACCATTTATCACCAAATTGTTTTAGTTGCGCATGATAATCATAGGTGATTTTTTCTTTTTCATTGACTAAAATATCAGAATGTGCTTGTATAATATTGTACCCACAATTGCTATCCAGCCAATACCCCCCCTCCAGATTACGCTTGGGAATTTTATAAGTAGACCTTTTCTCTAACCCATTTTTTTTCCATTTAGTTTGCGAGTGCTGCAATTGTAACGCGCATTTTTTTATTGAGGTTATTGATTGGGGTATTGTTGTTTATAGGAGTTGCAATGTTTTCATTCGCGTTTTTTCTCATTGTTTGATTCTATGCTTTTTTGCTGCTTTCGTAGTTGACGAGAGCACAGATGAGTGTTACACGAATATCGTGTCGACGGCGTCGATTACGGTACCTGTCTTTCAAAATTCGAAACGTTTTAATTGTCCGATTGACATATTCAATCGCCACTCGTTTTCTGGACAATCGGCAATTGTACGCCTTTTCCAATTCCAGTAGCTCACCGCCTTTGGGTTTTTTAATGGGGATTTGGCTGTTTTTGTGTAAATCTTCGATTCCTTGATATCCGCTGTCTCC
>JAIRYX010000248.1 GCA_031267635.1 Planctomycetaceae bacterium | reverse complement strand
ACGCCGTTTCCCATTGCATAACAAAAACCGAAATCATACATTGCCAGTGCGAAATCTTGATCGACAGATTTTTGCAACAACTTGATTGCTTCAACTTTATCTTCCTTCACTCCATCGCCAAGCAAAAGACACATTGCCAACCGTTCTTGTGCCGGAGCGAAATTTTGTTCTGCCGATTGGCGAAACCACTTGACGGCTTCTTCGTGATTAAGTTTCACGCCGTACCCGCAAAAATAACAAATGCCTTGACAGAATTGTGCCGCCGCCGAACCGTTTTCGGCAAACGTTGCCGCTTTTTGATTCAGATTTGGAATTTTTGTTTTATCTATCGGGCAAACATTCAATCCGCCAGCGTAATAGATACTCAACCAACACAACGCATCGGGATTATCTTTTTCGGCTTCCGCTTTGAGAACATCAAGCGGCGTGTTCCGATCAATTTTGACGGAAGTTACTGTTTTCTCTGGTTGATCAGCGGACAATTTATCTGTAATTACAAACGGATTTTTATTCTTTTCCATTTGCTCTTTGACGAAATCTTGGTCTTTGTTAATGAGTTGATCAAGCGATACTTCTGCCGTTTTACTATTCGGCAGCGCAAGATAAACCGTTTGCCCGTCAAGTTTGACAAACTCGCCGTCAATTTTGTGTCCGCTCTTCGCTGTCCATTCACGAGATTCGGAAACGGAAACGAATAATAAAAAAAGAAAACAAACTAATAATATTTTTATTTTTTGAAACAACATTATAACTCCAAGTTAATCTGAATCTATCGAATATGGAATTGGACCATATTTTTCATTCATTTTGGTCCAAGCGTCAACATATTTTTCATAATTGCTTTCAGTCCACGACTCATGTAGCAAAATATTTTTTTTGTGGAACTCTTGGAGTTCTTTCGAGCATCCAGATAAGTCCATTTTTGTTAACTTCCTTTTGTAATCCCTATACATTGTATCTTCAGTTTTACGCCTCTCTTCTTGTTGAATTTTACTAAGACTTAGGTCATTTGATTCGCTCCATTTATCACAAATTTTACCATACTCCCTGGTATCATAATGAACGTAATACGCTATCCGTAAAGCGTCGGCAAAATGTTGGCAGTTATGGGAAGTGTTATCATAACCACCACCGTATTTATGTCCTTTGAGTAACCTGTTGTTATATTCTTCGAGTAACCAGTAGTGAGAGACCTTTTCTGCTATTTTTTTCATTATTTCTACTTCGTATTCACCACCTAATGCTACCGCGTTATTGCTTTTTTCAATTTCGTGAATACCGTCTTCAAAATAACCGACATTGTAACTGCCGTCATCAGCGAAAAAATGAATGTGGTCGTGAGCATTTTCTCGTTCTCTTACACGTCTTTGTGCTTCGTTGTAAGCGGCGTGTCCACCATGTTTTACTGACTCATAATACACGAGAGCAATAAAAGGTGGGACTCCTGCATCTAACAGTCTATTATAAAAATTTAAGTCTGCCTCTTCTTTTGGAAGTGTGTAATATTCCAGGTCATGCGGATTACAAGCGATTTCTGCCAGATCAAAAATTTCAACTTCAAATATTTTTCCATTTGGACGCGGTGGAGCAATCCATGTAGGCACAAATTCCCTGCCTATCGCTGCATTTAAAACAGCAAGTTCCGTCGCTATCTCATTATTCATTATCCTGAATGGCGTGTAGCCCGCATAGGAATAAATTACCCGAATTTTATCGGGCGGCTTGAACCCGCCGCCTTCGGCGCCACAGCCATTGACAGAATATTCATCGTAGAAAGAATACGACGTATTTATCGGAACATATTGTGTGATTTCGGATGCCTCCGTAGGAATATAATTAGGCGACGATGAAGAACTCGCTGACGATGAATTAGCTGACGGAGAACTGGATGAAGCAGACGGTTGCTTCCCAATTGTGTCTGTCCCAACCGGCATTTTGTAGAATCGTCCCATCGCCGGTTTTTTGGGGGGAGAGTGTGGGGCTTGAAACTGTAGTTCTGTGTTTTGTTGGATTGTCTCTTGTGCGGCGGCTTTTCCGGCTTGTTCGACAACTTGTGATTCTTTTTCGAAACCGAATTTCTCAATACCGAAGCGATCTTCCGAAGAGTAGTAATCTACCGCCATTTTGTAGAACTGTTCCATCGCCTGTTTTTCGGTCTTATCTTGTGCAACAACGGCATTGTCGAATGGAATTGGCAGGAACAGGGATAAACAAACGGCAATGTTCAAAAATATATTTTTCATTGGTCAATTAAATTATCTTACTTTTTTGTGAATGATGAAATTTCGTAACATTGCACCCACTTATTCACAGGGCGTGTGCAACCCCAAACGGATTCGTAGTTGCCAAAGTGCTTATCAAAAATGATCGCGGGCTAACTATACCATATCTTTTTTCAAAAACAACCGTAACAACAATTTTAGCCTTTTGCTCTAAAAAATCATTCGCTGGTTAAAAACAATTATACCGTAGCCGGTATGGGCAATAGGCTTCGCCCCTGAACAACTGCTTCACGTTGCTGCGATTATGTAATCGGATCCCCTGGAATCTTAAAACAGCTTGAGTATCATTAGCGGCTAAACCCTTTTATTATGTTATAAATTCTCAAACCACCCTCAACTGCTCTTCCTACATCGTCAACATCAACTCTTCGACCGCGCCGTTGTCTTTGTGGTTGAT
>JAIRYX010000199.1 GCA_031267635.1 Planctomycetaceae bacterium | reverse complement strand
GCTTTGGAAATTCGTGAAAAAGAAATGCTTGTATAACGTTTATTATGAAACCTTCGAACAGTTCAAAGGAGGAATCAACGATTGCCTGGAACAAATTGATCAACAATATAAAGAAGAAGTCACAACACTCATGAACCCGGAATTCCAAAACTTTAAAAACTATAAAATATTGCCTGCGTAAGGTATAAATGTCGGCGACGGCACAGTGGATACGTTCAAAGGTTGGACATCCTCCGCCTCGCCTCGCGGTGTTTGGGGAGCAATGGGAACAAGAAGCGGCGAAGAATCCGTTGCAATACCGTGATAGGAATAACGTCGTAAATTAATTTTTGACACTCACAAAGATATAAAGACCTAATAGGTAGAGGCGAACTTTCAAAGAAAGCCCGCTTACTTTGTATCTTTGTGAGAAATCTAATAATCTTTAACAAAATAGAAATATCAAAATGACAAAATACATTTCATTACTTTTGCTTACATTATGTTTTTTGGGTTGCGGCGGAAGCAAAGTTGATCCGTCGTATCGTTTAGTAACCGGCACAATAACGCATAAAGGGACGCCAGTTGCGGGAGCGACTGTTGCGTTTTCGCCGCTTGATGGCGGCGCGGCAGCGTCGGGAGTGAGCAACGCATCTGGCAATTATACGTTGTCCACAGGAACGGCGTTAATCCCGGGAAGCGGAACGAAACCGGGTAAATACAAAGTTACTGTGTATAAAGTTGAAAAAGCAGTTGATAAAGACGCGGAGGATTTGGATGCCGGTAAAATTTCGTATAACGAATATATGGAACGCCGCGATAAAACAGTAATTCCACCAAGCGGCTTGCCTGACACACATCTTTTGCCGACAATTTATAACGATGCCAAAACCTCGCCGCTCGAAGTTATCGTTGAAGATAAGAAAAAGAACGTCATTGATTTGAAGTTGGAATAAATTGATTTGGTCAATCTGTAAATGTAACTATTCAGTTGCTCAAACCAAATAAATCCGCACGGCAACGGTATAATTACCCATACCCCAAAGGCTTTATAATTGCGATTATCCGCACGGCTTTACTATTGCCGCCCTTATTTATGAAATTCCCTTAGTAGCTCGAATTGCAGCAATATGCGCCCTTATTCCCTTATTTTTCGTTTAAATTTTTTGATAAAAATCCATGATCTAAAAAATAAGAGCATAAGGGCGCGTTTGGAGGATTTGTTGGCTACTAAGGGAAACTTGATAAATAAGGGCGGCAATGGTAAAATCTTTCGGATAGCCAATCGCTGGAGATCATCGTCGTTAAGATTGTTACCCGGTGCGGATTTATTTGGGTTGGGCAACTGAATAGTTACAAAACGAAAAATCAATGATCACTGGAATTGGGAAAACAAGAGATCATACTGTTGTGTGAGAGCGGATCTTTTTAGGGACTAAAAGCGTCGGAAATAACTTACAGAAAATCGCAATCGAAAACGGAAGTACCATAAAATACGAGACATGGCAATTCGTTACAGACGGCAACAACCCAAGAAGCTGGGGAACAGGGATTCGAACCCCGACTAAATGGTTCAGAGCCATTCGTGCTACCTTTACACAATTCCCCAAAACGTTAGATTTGACATCTTACAAGATCGAATGAAAAAATCATCTCAATCTCTAGTAATTTTAGTTTTTTTCTCTCGTTTGAAAATGGGGGGCAATCCAAAAATAAAGACATTAATGACAAGAGAGACTTTCATGAAAAACATTAAATTGTTTTTTGTTTTTTTTGCTTTTCTTTTTGCCGACGCTAAATTGTTCGGCGAAATTTCTGCGGTTTTGCCGGATACGGACGCTTGGACTTCGCAAGAAGATTGCGCCGAGCGAAACAACCGGCTCGTTACCGAATTTCTCAACAATAAACTGGAAAATAGCGTTAATCACCGCGAAAAATATTGGCAACGTAACTTTGTTGACCGTGAAAGCTATGAAAAATCTGTCGATCCAAATCGGGAACGTTTCAAATTTATCATCGGAGTCCGCGATAAACGGAAACCATTTGCCTCGCCGAAACTAAACGCAACTCTGGAAAATTCGGCATTGCTCGGCGAAACCGCAACACATAAGATTTATTCGATAAGTTGGTCTGTTTTTGATTCGTTTGACGGTGAAGGAATTTTGCTCGAACCCCAAGGTACACCAAACCCAAACACGCCTCACAAAACCATCATCCATATCCCCAATTCCAACACAACCCCCGAACAAATCCTCGGTCTCAATCACAACGGCGTTGCAAACGGACAAATTGAAAACATCGGATTCAATACCGCCATCGACGGCTACCGCGTTATTATCCCCGCAACGGTTGACCGCAACCTCGAAAAACGCCGAACCGCAACCCTAACAAACCGCGAATACATTTATCGCGCCGCATTTCAACTTGGTCGGCATATAATCGGCTATGAAGTACAGGAAGTTTTGGCATTGGTTGATTGGGTCAAACGGTCGGGCAATGTTTCAGTTCGCGTGGAAGGTTTTGGCGACGGCGGATTGATCGCGTTTTACGCTACGGCGGCAGACAAACGAATCGACGAGACGGTTGTTGCAGGATATTTCAATTGCCGAAACCGGCTTTGCGACGAACCAATTGACCGAAATGTTTTCGGCTTGCTTGAACAATTCGGCGACGCAGAAATCGCAACGCTAATCGCACCGCGAAAATTGATAATCGTCAATAAAAACGCGCCCGAATTAAAACTCCGCTCAGAAAAAAACGGCGCACCCGGCACTCTCGTTAAACCGGACAATGAAATTGTCCAAAACGAAATCGCGCGTGCTAAAAAACTTGTTGCGGGATTGATAGAAAATAATATTGCGGACAACAACTGGATTGTTTTTGAACCCGACGAAGTTATAAAACCAACCGGAAATCTCCTTAATAATACCGCGTCCAACTTGCCCAAAAACACAACTCTTGCCCAAAACCACACGAACCTCGCTAAACTCCGGCAAGAAAATATCGTCAACGGCATGAATAAACATACCCAACACTTGCTCGCCGTTTCCGAATTGACTCGCAAGAATTTTTGGCAAAAACATAACTCCGCCTCGCCCCAAACACACTCCGAAACAATCGAATGGTATAGAAATTATTTTGCGAAAAATATAATTGGCACATTCGACGATGTTCTTTTGCCGCCGCGTCCCCGCACACGCCTCTATAAAAACGAAACCACATACACGATTTATGAAACCGAACTTGACGTATTCGGCGAAGTTACTGCTTATGGATTGCTTTTGATTCCGAAAGGTTTGAAGGCGGGCGAAAAATTGCCGGTCGTAGTCTGCCAACACGGATTAGAAAGATCGCCCGTAATTACATTGCACTCAAACCCTCCCAACGCATACAACGGCTTTTCAACCGTGCTTTGCGAACGCGGCTACGTTGTTTTCGCCCCGCAAAATTTGTACACATTGCGCGATAAATTCCGCTTCAACCAACGACAACTTAACCCGCTTGGCAAAACATTATTCTCAATCATGGCGCCGCAACATCAACAAATTATCAATTGGCTTAAAACGCTTTCGTTTGTTGACCAAGATAAGATTGCGTTCTACGGTTTGTCCTACGGCGGCAAAACAGCAATGCGAGTCCCGCCGCTGGTGAACGGTTATTGTCTTTCGATTTGTTCGGCAGACTTTAATTATTGGAATTTGAAGACCGCGTCAACATTGCACGACTTCAGTTATATATGGTCGGGAGAGTACGAGATTTTTGAATTTGATTTGGCGAATACATTCGACTACTCAGATATGGCAAAACTAATTGCCCCGCGTCCATTCATGGTAGAGCGCGGTCATCTTGACGGCGTTGGTCGTGATGAATATATTGGATTTGAGTTCGGCAAGGTACGATACTTCTATGATCATTGCCTTAAAATGCCGGAACGTGCGGAAATTCATTGGTTCGACAACGGACATATTATCAACGGCACAAAAACTTACCCGTTCATTGATAAATTTCTAAAGAATAAATAAGCGGATTTATTTGGCTTGAGCGACTGAATAGCTACCCAAACTTAAGGCAACTGAATAGTTACAAGCGAGCAATTGACTACCCCGACTTGTCAAAAGAAAAATTTCCGATAAAATTTTCTTAAATCTTTTGGTGTTTTTGTACATTAAGTTGTTATGCCGAAATGGCGGAATTGGCAGACGCGCTAGGTTCAGGTCCTAGTCCTGTTAACATGGGGTGGAGGTTCGAGTCCTCTTTTCGGCATTTAAGGGGCATTGAAGCGGCCCGCAAACACTCGAAAGTTCGTGCAAAAAGTCGTAATTTCAACAAATTACGGCTCTTTATTTTTTGTTCGATTCTTTCTCGTTGCGCTTTGATTCCACTTTTTACAACGGAATTTCCCTTTTATGCAGATCGATTTTTCGTTTTGTGCCTGAAATAAAGGGTTTTTGTGTAAAGCGTACCCAGTGGGTTATATTGGCTTGTGTCGGTGATTTGGTTTGCTTCGGATGGGGGGCGTTCCCCTCTGGGGAATTTCTAAAAACCCTCCCTTTTCAATGGCATGGTTGTTATTAAAATGTTGGCACTTGTATTTTTTATTTTTTCCCCGTTTTTTCATTTAAATTTAGTAAAGATGTTTAATTCTTC
>JAIRYX010000197.1 GCA_031267635.1 Planctomycetaceae bacterium | reverse complement strand
GAGGAATCAACGATTGCCTGGAACAAATTGATCAACAATATAAAGAAGAAGTCGCAACACTCATGAACCCGGAATTTCAAAACTTCAAAAACTATAAAATATTGTCTGCGTAATGTATAGATGGAATGTAAGATTAAAATCCTGCGAGAAGCCAACAAAACGGAGGATTAAGATGAAGGGAAAAATCGGCGGAATTTCTATTGCGGCGGTTATCTGCAAGCATCTTTACAAAATTTCCATTTATGGTTTTGAGAAATTCTTTTAAAATCCCAAAAGATCTTTTATATCAATTATGACGATAAAGTAAACCGTAGCAAATTGCCGATAAATCGAATAAATTATTTTGTTCTTTCATTTTATTGGCAAGTTGTTATGTACGAAACTCATTTTGGTTTAAATCACCGTTCATTTTTGGCAATTCCCGACGCCAAAAGTTACTTCCCAAGCGAGAATATGGAATCTGCACGACTTTCGGCTGTGCGTATTTTAGAATATGGCACAGGGATCGTTCTCGTTTTTGGGGAAAATGGTACAGGTAAATCGTTGCTACTAAAAAAGTTAGAACAATATTTTGAAAATAATTTTTGTTCAGTTTACATTTCAAATACAAGACTTCGCTCTCCCAAATCGTTTTATCAACATCTTCTTTTTTCGTTACATCAATCTTTTTGCGGTATTGATGAAAATGAATTACGCTTGTTGTTTTTGGATTATTTGCGGCAAGAAGAATCGACAGGTATTATCCTTTTGATTGATGAAGCACAAACCCTTTCCAATACCGTCCTTGAGGAACTAAGAATTTTACAGGATTATGACAATGGAAAACTTCCGCTTGTGCGATTAGCGCTTGCGGGAAATCGTCATTTTGAGGAACGGCTTACGCATCCGTGCTTTACGGCGTTTCAACAACGAGTGGTTGCACGATGTTATTTAGAGAATTTTTCGAGAGAAGAAACATGCGGTGATATTGTGTGTCAATTGAAAAATGCAGGGTGTGCCAATCCCAAAACGTTGTTTTCAGAAAACGCACAAAAAATCGTTTATGAGTTGACAAACGGTGTACCACGAATTGTTCATCAACTTTGTGATGAATCATTAACGCTTGCGGTAAAAGCCAATTTACTGACAATTGACGAAGACATTGTGCAATCCGCTTGGGAAGTTTTACAACAACTACCGGCGAAAAACACAAAAAATGAAATAATTGACGAACCAAATAAAAATAATCTGTTCACACAAAATGAGACATTAGAATTTGGACTTTTAGACGATAAAAAAACTAGCAGTAAAAATGATACTAACGAACAAGAAGAAAATCTTCTCGAACCTCAAAAAATAGAAATAATTCCGCAAGAACCTTTTATGGAAGACGATGTTGAGTTCCATTCCAATTCAGGGGAAAATCATTCAGATTCCATGGCACAAGAGTTTGCCTCTTTTAGTGTTAAATCTGATCAACTCAAGGAGTCACCGCCAGAAACATTTTCTATAGAACATGAAAAAACAGAATCGAATAAGGAAGACGCTATTTTACTAAAGAAAATTGTGCAAAAAAAAGACCTACCGCACAAATTTAGTATCCCTAATGATTCGTTTTTTGAGAAAAAAGTGGCAGAGACTATTCGTACAACTCCAAAAACATCTCTGGTCGCAAAAAATGAATCGTGTCAAAAATTACTTGATGAACTTATGGTGATGGAAGAACTTTTAACACAAGAAATTTCAGTCATTCACAATATGAAAAAACTAGAAAAAGAATGTTCCAATCGACAAACTCATTCTTATCAATTCTCACAAACCCTTGCTAGCTTTCCGGAAATGACAATAACTTCAGTAAAGAAATATTGATAATTACTGTTTCATAAAATTACGTTCAATAAATCCTGTGTCAAATTTTCCATCACGGAAGTCTTTATGAGACAGAATTTTAAGTAAAACAGGTATTGAAGTTTTGATTCCTTCGACTTTCATTTCGATTAAAGCTCGCATCATACAAGCAATTGTTTCGGTTCGGTTTTTTTGGTGAACTAACAGTTTTCCAATCATTGAATCATAGTTAGGGCTAACTGTGTAACCTGCGTAAACATGAGAATCAAAACGTACTCCAAAACCACCCGGTACAATCAGTTTTTCAATAAAACCGGGCGACGGACGAAAATTATGTTCCGAGTCTTCTGCATTGATACGGCATTCCATTGCCGCTCCATTTTGAATAATGTCGCTTTGCGTAAACGGCAGCGTATCTCCTGATGCAACAAGAATTTGAGACTTTATTAAATCAATATTTGTCACAAGCTCTGTCACCGGATGTTCCACCTGAATCCGTGCGTTAACTTCAATAAAATAAAAATTTTCATCTTTATCAACGATAAATTCCACAGTTCCGGCATTCGAATATTTTGCTCCGGCAATCATTTTTACTGCCGCATCGCAAATTGCCTGCCGCGTACTTTGGCTGAGGTTGGGAGCCGGACTCTCTTCAATCAATTTCTGATGCCGACGCTGCATTGAACAATCACGTTCCCACAAATGAACGACATTTCCATGGTTATCAGCAAGAAGTTGTACTTCAATATGTCGAGGTCCAACGATATATTTTTCCATGTAAATATCAGCACAGCCAAACGCAGCCAGCGCTTCCTGTGCAGCTTGTGCAGTCGCTGTTTTCAATTGCTCATTATCATACGCCACTCGCATACCGCGTCCGCCGCCGCCTGCCGATGCTTTAATCAAAACCGGATAACCAATTTCATTGGCAATCCGCAATGCGTCTACATCAGTTTCTATCAGCCCTTTACTTCCCGGAACTGTTGGAACGCCAAGTTGCTGCGCCAAAGTCCTTGCGGAATTTTTGTTGCCGACCAAAGACATTGCCTCGACAGACGGTCCAATAAATTCGTATCCACAACTTCTGCAAACATCGGCAAAATGGGCATTTTCAGAAAGGAATCCATATCCCGGATGAATTGCGTCAACATTCCCGATTTCCGCAGTTCCAATAATGCGATCAATTTTTAAATAACTATCATTCGCTTTTGCCGTACCAATACAATAAGCCTCATCCGCCAAATCGAGATAAGCACTTCCGCGATCAGCTTCGCTAAAAACAGCAACCGTTTTAATTCCCATCTCTCGACAAGCACGAATGACACGAAGAGCAATTTCACCACGATTGGCAATCAAGATTCTTTGAAACATTTGATGTAAAGTAATATGTATAATAAAGATAAATTTTCGTGCGCTAATGAACAACAAAACAAATCAACCGCGAGGATCAATTTTGAAAAGCGGTTTTCCATATTCAACAGATTCTCCATTTTTCACTAAAACCGCCACAACTTTTCCCGAACATTCCGCTTGAATTTCGTTAAAAACTTTCATCGCTTCCAAAATGCAAACAGTTGTATCATGGCCAATCGTGTCGCCGACATTGACAAATGCTGGTGAATCGGGGTTGGGTGACGCGTAAAACGTTCCTACCATTGGACTTTTGACAAAAAAATAATCGGACTCATTGGACGCTACGGATGCTTGTGGCGGTGCGGTGGTTTGTATCGCAGTTTGAGGTGTTTGGAAAATTTGCGAAGAAGATACAACCGGAGCGGTTATAGCTTGAAGAGTATTTTTCTTGAGGCAAATGCGCATATCATCTTGCTGCAAGTCAATTTCCGACAAATGAAATTCTTGCATCAATTCAACTAATTGACGTACTTGCTGTATGTCAAAAACATTTTGTTCGCTATTTTTTTCTTTCATTTTCTCTGTTTTGCCCATTTTTGAAAAAACACCTCACCATTGACCAGAGTTTTTACTTCGAGTTATTCAGTTCAATTGCCCAAAAATTTTTCGACATTCATTGTACTGAAATTGCTAATTCAAGCAACATCAATTTTTACCAGCATTGATGAGAAAATGCCATATTTTTGTATTTTGGCGTATTTTTAGAGTAAAAATAACAAAAAGATAAAAAAAATATAACTATTCGGTTGCTCAAAGGAACTTCCCAAAACCTCTCTCAAATATTCGTAAGTCCTTATTTTTCAATGGTAAAATTTGTTGAAAATGAGTTTTTTAGAAACTCCCTCAAGCCCAATAAATCCGCACTGGGCAACTGCATCGTTGCTCGAACGGCTTTACCATTGCCGCCCTTATTTATCGAGTTTCCCTTAGTAGCCAGCAATGCCCCCAAATGCGTCCTTATGCCCTTATTTTTTAGATCATGGATTGTTACCAAAAAAACTTGAACGAAAAATAAGGGAATAAGGGTGCGCGTATTGGTGCAATTCGGGTTGTTAAGGGAATTTTATAAATAAGGGCTGTAATAGTAGGTGATATTGGCTGTAACTACTACGAAGTTCCTCAGTTGTCTCTTGATCTGAAAAATGTCAAATTTATAGGCATTTTACGTTGAAAAACGCCAAGTGAAATTGCGTGACTTTGTATTAGAGGGAGAAAGTACGCAAAAATGCCTGCGCAAGCAGTAACATGTCTTACCTATTTCAATTTTCAATTCTGCCAGCAAATATCACGGTAAGCTATCAAATACCACGGCGCCACCGTGATATTTGATGGAAAAACGACAAAAAACATTGAAATTTCTCTTTGGCATAGGAATTGCTTTACGAATAAAAAGCAGTACGATTCGCTATGAAATTATGCTCAAGTAAATTACCGGCTCAAACAAAAACTTTAATGAAAGGACACAGTATGCGCAAATCAAATCAAATCAAATCAAATCAAATCAAATCAAATCAAATCAAATCAAATCAAATCAAATCAAATCAAATCAAATCAAATCAAATCAAATCAAATCAAATCAAATCAA
>JAIRYX010000176.1 GCA_031267635.1 Planctomycetaceae bacterium | reverse complement strand
ATGCTATTCAGCAAACTGATACATAAATGCTTATGTTCGCCAAACACTTTCTTAAATGTTAAATCGTTTTTGGGATCAAGATAATGAGGCATGAGTTCCTCGTAGAGAAAAATATCGGTTTCGTATAAAAATGCTATGTTGCGTTCATTTTTCCGTTTCCTCAAAACACTTCTCAAAAATTCTCTTCACGACCGCTTTATCTTTGACCGGCGAGCCGGGTTTGAAATGAAGTTTATTCCGCAGAATCATTGGCAGAGCAAGATTGCCGTCCGCCATTAGTTTTGGGATACTGTAATCGTTGAAAAAGCCGAATATTTTAAAAAAGCCGGTCAGCTCCAATTCGTTCAGGCGACCGTTGCGGCGCACGGTATTGATGAATGTTTTTTGAAAAATCGCTGTGCGGCGGGCTTTCGGATGCACAATATTTTTCTCGACTGCGATTTGCTTGAGCGAGTCGAGCACATCGGCAACCAACACCGATTTCGGACACCGCGTCGAACAGGTTTGGCATGCCAAACATTGCCACACGGCGGACGTTTTCGCCGCTTTCTCGACTTCGCCGATTTGCACCAGCCGCATAATTCCGCTCGGAATCACGTCCATTTGATCCGCCATCGGACATCCGGCGGAACATTTTCCACACTGATAACAATCGGCAACGTGCGTATGAGCCAACTCTTCCACTCGCATCACAGCGGGAGATAATATTTTTGATGACATATTTTCAATTTTCTTTAATGGTTGCTGCTCAATCTGTAAACAATGTTTCTATTGACTATTTCAGTGAATGACACTTTCTAAATTTACAGATATTCTCACGAATTGTCAAGACAATAATTTATCATCCACTATGCTCCAAAATCCCTTTTTCAATAAATTTCAACAAAAACCAAATCTTCGGGGATTGTAATTTTTGTGAAAACGCGCGGTTTTAAAAAATAAATTGCGTTTGGTGTAACTTTTGCCCAATCTTAAAAATCGTCTTTTTAAGGGATATTATTCCGGCAATTCTGTATAGTTTTGCATGATTATTATTAAGGCAATCAGCAAACTTTAAAAAATTTCTGAAAAATGAGAAAAATTTTTCAAAAAATGTTTTTTGGGCTGTTGCATTTTGTTTACGGACAATTAAAATAATAATTATATTGAATCAAGGATTTTATGGATTGTGCATTTGCGTAAAATGCACAATAATATATTTTACTATAATTTTGTTATTAGGTTTCCTTGTTTTCGTCAAAGGGGGGACAAAATTACAAGATTTTCCATAAATTAACATTTATTAGAAACTTTAATTTTTGGTTGTATCAGCGAATCGAATACTTTTACATGACAGGAATTGTGTATTTCTTTCGCAGAAACTTTTCTCCATTGATGGAGCGTTGCAAAACAGAATGCGTAACATCATCCTGCAAAAAGTATAAAATTACAAAAGAACATGATTTGGAGAGGAAAATGAACAAAATGAAAAAATGTCGAATTGCGTTTACACTGGTTGAGCTTCTTGTGGTCATTGCAATTATTGGAATTTTGATTGCGTTATTGCTTCCGGCGGTACAAGCCGCACGGGAAGCCGCACGGAGAATGCAATGTTCCAACAACTTAAAACAGTTGGGAATTGCGCTCCACACTTACCATGACGCCACCAACGGGTTTCCGGCGGGAATGGGGTTCAGTGCAAGCTGCAATGTCGCACCGTTGATGCCAACTGGTGATCTAACAATCAATAGAGTATCGGTGGGACTATTCGGTCCACTGGTAGCTCTTCTGCCATATATAGAACAGGGGGCTGTTTACGACAATTTCACCTCGTGCAAACAAATTTGTGATAATGGTGGAACTTGTGATATAAACGCCAACCGAGCATGGCTGAATGCTAAAATTTCCGGTTTTAATTGCCCTAGTGCAACATCAAGAACGGATGGCTATAGTAATCTTTTGCCTAGTGATATAACTGTTCAATCTACCAATTACATGTATTCTTTAGGCGATTTTCCCGGTGGAACAGAAGTGGAAGTGAGCAACAATCGCGGTGCGTTTGGGTTGATGAAACAATTCCGCTCAATGGGGTCGTTTTCGGATGGAACAAGTAATACATTAGTTTTCGCGGAAGCGATTGCAGGAGACAGGCAACAAACACGTGTTAAAGGAAACACAGCAAACAATGTTGGTGGTAATGACAAAACAGCCCCTAATATTGAGGATTGCTTGGGAGTTTCGACTGACAAAAAAACGTTTAAATCAGATGTAGCGGCAGCGCTTTATGGTCGAGGAGAAGCGTGGTTTTCCGGTATTCCGTCATTAACATCATTTTTGACCGTTTTGCCTCCTAACTCGCCAAACTGTAATTCCGTTGCTCTTTCAACAGAAATTGAATACCAATCGGGAATTTATTCTGCATCCAGTAACCACACTGGAGGAGTCAATTCTCTTCGTGCCGATGGTTCCGTTTCTTTTGTGAGCGATACCGTTAGCAATACAAATACATTCCGCGCCATCGGCGATGTTGCTGGCTTCTACAAGGAAAATGGGGCATCCGGTCAAAGCGTTTTTGGAATTTGGGGTGCAATGGGATCTGTCAACGGCGGTGAAGCTGTCGCTCAACCGTAACGTTTGAAATTAATGTTGTTAATGTAACTCATCTCACTTAAAAATTCGTTTTTGAAAACAGTGTCCCTCGTTTATCATATCTCCAAAGTCCCTCTTGTCCCTAATGTCCCTTTGGGAATGCAAACCGAATTTTCAAGCGGGAGAAGTATAACAACGACAAGGATATTGTTGCAGTAAATTATGGTTCCGATAATAAAAAATTTTTTAATCCTATCAAAAATCACTCATCAACAACTTTCTTTTTAACCAAAATCCCAATAAACAAAAATAAAATTTTAGGAGACTAAAATCATGTCATTTTTCTCGAACTTCTTCAAAACCGCTCAAAAGAGTAATAACAAATCATTTTCCTCAAAACGTTCCCTTCATATGGAACCGTTGGAAGATCGGCAAATGTTATCAGTAACTCCGGTAACAGGAGGAACTTTCACTCAAGAAGACTTTGCCCCAATCACAACTGCGCATGGGGAATTGACGTTTAATGACTGGAATAGCTATAATGGAACTGGAGCTAATGACAATAATATCGTCGTTTTAGACGCGGCAACTGCGACTGCTTCTGATATTGTCTCGAAGCTGGCTGATGCTGTTTCCAGTAATGGTGACGATATTATCATCTTTGACACAAGCAATATTTCCATTGATTCCCCCCAAACGATTACCCTTACGGAAACATTGATTATTCCTAGTACAACAAAAGGAACTATCACTATTCTTACTATCGGTGATGGTTCTCTCACTCTAAAAGGAGCAAATAATCAGCGTATTTTAAGTATTGTTGACTCTGATGTTCAGATTGTCGGATTGACATTACAAGGTACAGGTACCTTTTCCGGTGATGGCGGTGGAATTTATTTTCAGGATAGTGAAAATAATAATACATTAACGATTTCTAATGTGAAATTTGATGCCAACAAAGCCACAGGCCAAGGTGGTGCGTTATACCAATCAAAAGGAATATCCAAACTTTATAACGTGTTGCTTGTAGGAAACCACGCAAATAATACTGGTGGCGCAATTGCAGTCCACGATTTTAATGCCAGTATAACAGTCATTAACAGTACCTTTGTTGAAAACACAACGAATAGTAATGTAAGTATTCAACAACCGACAAATGGCGTTACTGGAATTTTGGCAGATATAGGTTCCGGTAGTGCTTCAAATGTCAATATTCAAAACTCGATTTTCTTATCGAGTAAGAAAGATGTCTATATTAACAATACAGGTGCAGGAAAAAAAACGTTTAGTAACAACCTTTATACCTCCATTACCTCCATTGATTTACCGGATGATACTACAACGGTTGATAACGAACACGGTGACGCAAATTTAGACAGCAATTACCGCCCGACTAGTGAGAGTGATTTAGTTATTGATAAAGGAGATAACGTTGCCGCAACAGCCGCCGGGCTTACCGTTGATTTAGACGGACATAAACGAATTGAGGGTTCATCTATTGATCGTGGCGCGTATGAATATGGCTTGAAAGCTTTGGCTGATTCGGTAACATTAAACTTGAATGGGAATTTCGCTGATCGTGGATTTATTTTTGATATTGACATTTTAGCAAACGACGATTGGTCAGGCAAGTCCGACGGCGTAATTCCCAGTGTAGAAATTATTGGTGCTTCTTCAACGGGTATTAGAAATAGCTTGTCTGTCAATGCCGATGACGGAACCGTTATCTATGACCACAACATTATGTACCACAACGGTGGTGTCACCAGTTTTTGGTTTGATTACCAGATCGGCGGGGAAAACGGACCTGTAGCTCGAGTTGAGGCAACAATTACTTATGACGCTGTTGGCGGAGTCATCATTGTCACGGACAATGATAAAAATACTCCTTGGGATAACGATTTTTCCCAACTGAGTATTTATGAAGCGGTTTATCTGGCGAATGTTTTTTCAGAGATTAACAGTATCAAGATTGATAAAAGCATAACAGAGATTGAACTTCCGACCTTCGCATTGATAATCAGTTCCGACGTGGACATTTCCGGTTCGGCTACTTTTGTCGCTAGCGGGACGAGAATATTTGAAATCTTGGGTACTCCGTCAAATGAAATTACTGTTTCGCTTTCCGGCGGTCTGACGCTCACAGGAGGAACGGCTGAGGGACAAACTCAACAAATTGGAAGCGGAGTACACGGCGGAGCAATTTATGCTGAGTATGTCAATTTGACGCTTGAGGATGTGACAATTGAAAACAGCTCTGCAATTGATGCTGGAGGAGCAATCTATCAATTAGGCGGCGAAGCACATTATACCGATGTGACTATCTCCTCTTGTTCCTCTGATCTTGCTACAGAATACGTTTCCCAGTGGGGAGGCGGTGCTGTTTATTTTGATCATGTGGGAGTTGCGGAAATCAACGCCAGTACTTTTTCCGACAATATTGGATTAAATGGAGGTGCCGTTTATTTGAATAACACAGACCTTGTTGTTGAACGCACGGGATTTCTCGATAATTCTGCAAGCCAAGAAATTACTGAAGGCGTCTTTGTCGGCTCCGGCGGCGCCATTTATTCGAATAATAGTAATCTTGAAGTGATTATTATTACTTTCACTGGAAATACAGCTATCAGCGAAGGTGGCGCGGTTGCTTTTGAACGTATGAGCGCTGGAATTACAGGTAAATTTATCGATGTGGAATTTATCGAAAATAACGCCGGAGATTTTGGCGGGGCTATTTTTAATTTCAATGATAGTGATTCGATTTTGATTATTGAAAATTCTACTTTTACCGGTAATACTGCAAATGGGCATTTCTGGAACGGTGAGTTAAGAAATGGTTCCGGTGGTGCAGTGTATAATGTAGGATCACGGGTGAACATCAGCAACTCGCTCTTTGATCACAACACGGCGTTTGCCGACGGTGGCGCAGTTTTTTTGAATAATATTGCTGCCGGTTCTGTTTTGACCAATGTAACAATTGCTGATAATACTGCCAGTGGAAAAGGAAAAGGTGGCGGTCTTTTTATCACAACAGACGGCAATGCCACTATTCAAAATTCGATTATTATTAATAATACGGCAGATACAGATAGCAATATTAGCGGTCCTATTATTGGCTTCAATAACCTAACAACATCGACCAATTGGGGTACAGGTTCCGGGACAAATTATATTTACGATCCTTCTCGACCGCTTTTTGTCGGCGGGACAGATGGATCTGTTGATTATTATCATCTTGCGCAACATTCGCAAGCGATTGACAAAGGCGATAACAACCGTGTTGTTTGTGACGACAAAGGTAATCAGCTTCCTGCACTCGGCGGTGAAGATCGTATTTATAATGACGGCATAGTGGACGTCGGCGCGTATGAAAGCGACTATGCGATTGTCCCTCCGACGACAGAAAATGTCAATTTTGCCGTTGCAAAAGATGGCAACGCGGCTGACTCAATCACTTTGACATGGAATGCGCAACCGACGGAAGTTGGCTTGGTTGATTATAACATTTATTACAAAAAGTCGTCCGAAACAGATTGGACGTTATACCCGTCAACAATTGTGGCAAACGCGGCAACCGTAAGTGGTTTGGATTCGTCTCAATCTTATGATTTTTACTTGAAAATCAACGGTTACGACGGAACGGTAACAACCAATCGTATCCCCGCATGGACAAAACCGCAAACTCCGGAATTGAGTTCTGTTGTTGCTGACACTTCCATCACGTTGACTTGGACGGAACAGGACCGATTGACACGTTATTCTTTGTCTTACAGAAAGTCTGGAGCAGAAACTTGGACGGCAATTCCTAATGAAAACGGTCTGCCGCCGGACGCAACCACTTTTACTCTGGACAAATTAACGCCCAACACTTCGTATGAATTTTCTTTAGTTGCGTTGAATGAAGATTCAACATTTGACGCAACGTCAGAAACACTCACCGTTACCACCAACGCATTGCAAGCGATTGTCGTTACAAATAATGGCGACGATACGCCTGACGCAAATCCGTTTGATAATGGTATTACGTTGCGTGAAGCGATTGAATTGGTTATGTCAAGATATTCAGATGATTTGATCGAGGTTACATTTGCCGACGCCATAACAGGTATCCAACTGCAAGATCAACTGACAATTAAATCCGCGCTGACGATTGACGGAACAGGCGTGACATTGACCGCAGCGGACAACACACGTATTTTGACGATTGACGCAAGCGGCGAAGACGTTACGATTATCGGTTTGACATTTACTGACGGTCACATCACCAAAAACGGCGGCTACGGCGGCGCGATTTATCAAATCAACGGCAACGTAACGCTTACCGACGTAACGTTCGAGAATAATTACGCCAGAATGGGTGGTGCGTATTTTCAAAAAGCGGGAACGTCTGCATTTGTCAACGCCACTTTTACAGATAACAAAATCGACTACTACGGCGGCGCGTTTTACTGTTACAGTGGCACGGCAAGCTTTACTGGAACTAATTTTGAAAACAACTCCGCAAAGTGGGGCGGCGCGATTTATCTGACCAACACAGGAAACATCACGCTGACCGACG
>JAIRYX010000152.1 GCA_031267635.1 Planctomycetaceae bacterium | reverse complement strand
CGGAAAAAGTAAAAAAACGAAACACCACTATCCGAAACCAATAATAGCCACCTCACAAAAATTACACAATACCAATTTACTAAAATAAACCAAAAATGGGTTAGAGAAAAGGTCTAATGGTAGTTTCGTATATCTTCGGGCAAGTGTTGTTCGGGAAAAGGCGAGAGAACGGTTTACGTCGAACCCCGCCAGCGCCTTTTCAGGAACACTGATAGAAAATCCAGCTTACTTTCCAATACAAAACCGGCTAAAAATGCGGTCTAATACTTCGTCGTTGTGAACGGCTCCGATGATTTCGCCGAGATGTTCCAATGCGATACGGATTTCCGCCGCGACAAACATGTCTTCCTGTTCCGACTCCAAAAGTTCCCAAGCATTTCGCAACGATTCCGCCGCGTGTTGCAGCGACTCGCGACATCGTAACGCGGTCGCAGGAACGACTTCGCCGTAAATGTTTTCGCTCAACAAGCGTTGAACGGTCGCGTCAAGCAATTGCGATAAGCCGACGCCGGACTTTGCCGATGTGAAAACCATCGGAATTTGTTTTGCCGCCCCGTTTTCTTTGTTTTGTTGTTTGTCGGATTTTGTTCTCACCAATATCGCGCGGGAGCGGTTGGTCTCGAAAAGCGTGACTTCCGATTCGCTCAACGCACGACCGCACTCAACGCACAACAACAAGACGTCCGCTTGCTCTATCACATCGCGAGTGAATGTTTGAGCCAGTTGGCGCGGTTGCTCGTTCTCGCTGATGGTTATTACTGGTTCAATCCCCGCCGTGTCGAGCAACAAAAACGCGGTTTCATTCCATGAAATTTTCGATTCAAGATAATCGCGTGTCGTTCCCGGAAGCGGAGAAACAATTGCCGAAATATTAGTATTCGCTGATTGTTTAGCTTGCATCGTTAATGCGTTAAAAAGCCGACTTTTTCCGGCATTGGGAAGTCCCGCCAATACCACTTTCGGCAGTTCCGGCGCAGACGCTCTGTCGTGCATTTGCCGCCGCGTTTGTTCGACAAGCTGCAACGCTGCGTTAAGTTCCTGCCGCAATTCATCACGATTGAGAAATTCAATTTCTTCTTCGGCGAAATCAAATTCCGCTTCCAGACGACACAACATTTCCAGTAATCGCTCTCGCAAATCGGCAAGCGGACGACCAACACCTCCGGCAAGCTGACGCAATGCCGCGTCGAGTTGCCGACGGTTTTGCGAATCAATCACGCCGAGTACCGCCTCCGCCTGCGGCAAATCAATGCGACCGGAAAGAAATGCTCTCAACGTAAATTCGCCGGGACCGGCGAGTCGGCATTTGCCCGTTTCGCAAAGCTTTCGCACAATCGCATCCAGAATCGGCTGCGAACCAATCGTATGTAATTCTACCGATTGCTGCCCTGTAAAACCGCGTCCTGCCGACCAATAATAAAGCGAGCACGGAATCGGCAACTTTTCGCTCCAGAGGACAAGTTCGCCGTCGATAATTTGCGGCTGATTTCCCGCAACAAACGGGCAGTACCCCGAAACCGACTCAACCGCCGGAACGCGAAACAGTCGTTCCAATGCCGACACGGAATGAAAACCGGAAATCCGCACAATCCCCCGCCGCGCACCGCCGCGTGCCGATGCTTGTGCTGTAATCGTGTCGTCAATAGGTGGGAGCATGAGAGAAAGAACTCAAATAGTAAAAATTTTTCGTAATTATTCAGAGGAATGTAAGCAAGTTGGAGCGTTTCGATGTGAGAGGATTTTCTTGTCGGATAAACCTCATTTTTTTTGTGTGCTGTGTTTCTGTTTGGTTTCGATAAAGAGATTTTCCCATTGATCCCAAATTTTTTTCGGTTCAAATTGTTTGACAAACTCGTGACCGTTTTTTCCCATTGTAACGCGAAGCTGTGAATTATCCATCAAAATTTTCAACTTTGCGGCAAAGTCTTTTTCATTATTTTCCGAAAGTAAACCGTTGTATCCGTCAATAATCAATTCATTAACGGCGGACGCGGTTTTCAATCCGACACAAGGCAAACCAACACTCATTGCTTCAGCTAACGCAAGTCCGAAACCTTCAAAAGCCGATGGAAACGCAAAAATATCGCTTTCCCGAAGAATTTCCAACGGTTGTTCCGTTGTTCCCATCAGGAAAACCTGATTTTGTAAATGGAGCGAACAGATTAATTTTTCAAGATGAATTGCATATTCTTTATTATAAATACCGCCATATATCTTTATTTTCCAATGAGGATAATCTTTAACAATTTGCGAAAAAGATTGAAGCAATAAGTGTTGTTGTTTATCTTTATCCAAACGGGCAATCATTGTGATGATATATTCATGTTTACCTTTTGACAGATCAGCAGTTTGATTGTCGTTCACAGAATTGACAACATTGGGAATAACAATTGTTTTCAAACGAGGGAAAATCCGGTTTATTATTTTTTGATAACTCGGCATCAATAATTGGAGATAATCACCCTTTTTGAGCGAGTGAATTTTATAGTTCGATTCTTTCAATATACTCACATAGGGATTGCCATGAATCGTTAAAATAAGAGGAATTTGTTTATCTTCCATGACATTCGTAACAATATAATGATCGTCAAGAAAATAAGAAACAATAACGTCTGGTTTAATAGGATCAATCGTTTCATGGATTGCAGAAGTTAATTCCCGAAATTTGAGTTTTTCAATCGGATCGGGGAAAAAAGAATACAAAAACGTTTTTCGTAACGGTTTGGTTATTTCACGGATGATTTTTTTGAACTGCGGATATTGTTTCTTATTTCTGCCGATTCCGCCCAAATTAATAAATTTTACTTCCGGCAAGAGCGGATAAAAAGGGAGTCCTTGTTTGGTATCGTTGCAAAGGATCGTAACATGATGACCCCGTAACGTCATTTCGTTTGCCATGTTGCACAAAACTTTTTCCGCACCGCCGGCGGAATTTACAACGCTTCCGTTTCCCATAAATAGTAATACATTCATTCTTTAAATTCCTTTTTATAAAAACTGGGTAACTATTCCAGTTGCTCAAACCCAATAAATCCGCACGGCAACTGTATAGTTACCTGTACCCGAAAGACTTTCTCATTGCAATCCTTATTTATAAAATTCCCTTAGTAGCCCGAATTGCACCAAATATGCGCCCTTATTCTCTTATTTTTCGTTCCATTTTTTTGATAAAAATCCATCATCTAAAAAATAAGGGCATAAGGGCGCGTTTGGGAGCTTTGTTGGCTACTAAGGGAAACTTGATAAATAAGGGCTGCAATAGTAAAATCTTTCGGATAACTATCCAGCTGCCCTGTACGGATTTATTGGTTTGAGCGACTGAATCGTTACGATATCACTTCATAAGAAATATCTTCGAGATTCCGTTTCAGTTCTATACTCGGCAAAAACATAAGTTTTGCCCCTTTCACCTGGCGGGCAGTAAGTTCCTCAGCCGTTTCCGTGCCGTCGCTGGTTACCGAAAGCCGGAATGAGCCAAACCCTTCCAGTTTAATGCTCTGTCCAAGTTTCAAAAACATGGGCATGACCTCCATTAAATTGGAGAGAACGCTTTGTACGTCTCCCAGCGAAAGCGCCGAGCGTCCCTCGATTTCTTTTGCGATTTCCTGCAATCCAACATTTCCCGCCGTTTCCTGGGTCAGATACCATTTAACCGACGCTGGGTTTTGGGGATTCTTACGCTGGATTTTTTTAAGTTTTATGGTCATGAAATGCCTCCTTTGGGGATAATTTTTATAAATATAAGGGAGATGATGTTGATATGTCAAGATATTTTTAAAAAACTCAAGGAGTTTTCTCGACATCATCAGGAAAGAATTATTGACTCATGTTACGCACTTTACGCAAATAAGTTTTCAAAAAAGGAGTCGCTGTTCGTTGTTTTTTACGCCGTAGGCGATTCCCTATGAATAACCCCTAGTTTTAACTGGGGGTAAGAATTTATGACATTCCCTTAGTAGCTCCCAATTGCACCAATATGCGTCCTTATTCCCTTAGTTTTCGTTCAACTTTTTTTGATAAAAATCCATCATTTTATCAAACTCATCGGTGAATGTTTGTGTTTTATGATGTTGGGGCTGATTTAAAATATATTGACAAATCTTTATCAATATCTCGTTTGGAAACGGAAAACGCCGAACAAGACGTTTGCCATCGAAACCAACCTAAACATATTTTGTTTTGGTTAATAAAATTCCCCGAAGCATTAGCGATTAACGTTGCCAATTCTTTTTCACTTATCGCGGGATCACAAGTATATGAACATGTTTCCGGATTCGCATAAATTGCGTACAACTTACATTGGTGGTGATTTATAATCCCCCGTTATATATTTTTCAATCCTGTCACGATGCCGATTTTCAATGATTGGCAGTCGCTCTTGCGTCGTGAAAACGAAATGAGTATAAAGGTGATTAATATGTTACTTCCATATCTAAAAAATAAGGGCATAAGGATACGTTTGGGGGCTTTGTCGGCTAATAAGGGAAACTTGATAAATAAGGGCTACAATAATAAAATTTTCGGGTAACTATACAATTGCCCAGTATGGATTTATTTGGATTAAGCGACTGAATAGTTACGAAACTATTTGTTAATATCAAGCAACAACTTGAATTTTACGCTTTTCGCATCCAAAATGCGCCGCCAAAAATCGTTTCATTTGATAAAGGAGATTTCTCTGTATTTTTAATTTCCTTCAAAATATTTTGTGCATCATTTTTTCTCCAAATGAAATTAACAGGAAATTCTATCGTATCACCTCCCATTCCTCCTAAAAGATAACAGCAAAGTAAGTATTGTTCATTGAAATACCAATTGAGCCATGTTTCAGGGTAGTCATAGGGCAAAAGTATTAACACAAATATTACGCGGTGCTTTGCAAGAGTTTTTTGATAGTGGCACGTATTTTTTTGATTTTTTTTGGGTTGTCGTTTACGAGGTCTAAAAAATCGATGATTCTTATCAACACAAACAAGCCCGATAATAATGTTCCCGCCGTTGGCGGTTTGCCGTGTTTTTGACTCTTCCCGCTCAA
>JAIRYX010000118.1 GCA_031267635.1 Planctomycetaceae bacterium | reverse complement strand
CCGTTTCATCGTGGGATAATTCGGAATTAAGAATTTTCACCGCGACTTTTCTGTCCAGCGAACGTTGCACCGCTTCATAAACCGTTCCCATACCGCCTTGTCCGATTTTCTTAAAACCGTCATAGCCCGCAATTTCGGGAAGCGCGGAAGACTGCCGAACATTGTCAAGGTGTTGACTTGTCGGGATTATCGTGGGTTGGTCAAAAATATCGTTCTTGTCTGACATGGTGTTCACTTTAAAGAGGGACGTTAGGGACAAAAGGGATTTGGGGGACAGAATGAACCTGTCTTAAAAAACGAAATCTCAAGTACTATATAGCATAGGCGTTGTTTGAAATTCTCATTCACGAAAGTACGAATATCATGAAAGATTTTTATGTTTTTTTCGTGACATTTCGCGGCTTTCGTGACGAATAAAATTTCTTTAATTTTGCCGTGTATTTAGTTCTTTGTAATCATTAAAGACTTTTGTATCGGGTTCATAGAGTTTACATTCTTCCGCATCTTTGGGCGGCGTCAGCGGACGGACGACGCGGAATCCAACATAAGGAGCTTCCGTGTAATACCAAATGCTTTTCGGGAACATTGGGTCTTGTTCTTTCCAATCTTCTTGTGAAATATTTCTCGATGCGCTACGGCATTCGTCGGCAAATTGATCGCACGAACCGCCGCGAACAATATGATTGTCGCCCTTGGCAACGTGCATCATCGTCCATTTTTCCGGGTTAATCAGCAGCGATTTGAGATTCCCGTCTTTGTATTGTTGATAAGCGTCTTCTTTGTAAATGCCGAGTACCCATTCCGAAACGTTTCCATACATATCATACAATCCCCACGCATTGGGCTTCTTGGTCTTGACTGCGTTGTAACCTTCCTCGACATTATCCATAAACCAACTATAATCTTCAAGTTGCTTCGGATCGTCGCCAAAAGAATACGCGGTTTTCGTTCCGGCGCGGCAGGCATATTCCCATTCCGCTTCCGTCGGCAAACGGTAATAGCGTCCAGTCGCAATGGTCAGCCATTTACAATATGTTTGTGCCGCATAATAAGTCAGACCACTTGCCGGATGATCCAGCTTGCTTGATTTAGAATAACTAATCGCGCTGATGTTATACGCTTTCGTCGGTTTTCCCATCGCATCAACGAATTTTTCTCGCTCGGTCAAATCGGTTTGCTTGGAACGTCGTTGTCTCAGAATTTCCTGACCAAATTCCTGAAACTCGCCCCAAGTCACTTCATGTTCTTCAATCCAAAACGGCGCAACTTCAACTTCAATTTGCGGTCCTTCGTTTTCCGAGCGTCCTTCTTCACTTGCCGGACTTCCCATGAGGAATTTTCCGCCTTTGATCGGAATCATTTTAAACGGAACTTCCGTTCCTGAAACTTTTTCGGTGTACGGTTTCATTTCCGCTTCGGTCGCGGCGACTGAATTTTCCACCGGAATCGGGGAGTCCAAAAATTCAATACCGGGCATGCCAATCGGATTCTTTTCTTGTGCGTAAGTGGAATTTATACAACAGCTTACAGCCAATAAACACATTGCCGTAAGGGAAACGCCGAAAGTCATAAGACGTGTCATTTTTATGCTCCTGAGTTTTTTGAGTTTTTGTTTGATAAACGCAATACAAATAATTTTTATATCGCGTATTTTCATTGATCTTGAGAATTATTTTAGCAAAATTTTTGGAAACTGCAATTGTTTTCAACTTTGTTAACACGAAGTAAGTTTGTAGAAAAAGAAAATTAATTTAAGAAAAATCGTGACACTGCGTCTATGGAAAAAATTGAAAAAGCCGTTAAAATGGTAAGTGATTTGCGTTAAAAATAATTTTTGAGGTCACTATTCAGTCGCTCAAAGCCAATAAATCCGCACTTGACAACTGATATAGTTACTCATCGAGAATAAATAAATTCGCCACCAATTTGTGCGTTCGTGGTCGCAAAAAAGATTGAACAAGTTTTTATATAAAAATAAATATGTCGGAAAAAAAACAATTAATTATACCGCGAACCTTAAAAGGATTTCGAGACTATTTACCGGAAACGATGATTCCTCGTGAACGGTTGATGGAAATTGCGCAACAAGTCTATCGCTCGTATGGGTTTGTGCCGATTGATACTCCGGCATTGGAGTATTATGAAATTCTTTCCGGCAAGGGAAGCGACGAGACCGACAAACAATTGTACAAATTTGAAGATCACGGGGGACGAATGGTTGGTTTGCGATTCGATCTCACTGTTCCGTTTGCCAGGTTTTCGGCGCAATATATTGGTCAAATCGGTACGCCGTTCAAGCGTTATCATATCGGTAAAGTCTGGCGAGGCGAGAATACGCAAGCGGGACGGTACAGAGAGTTTCTGCAATGTGATTTCGACACGATTGGAACAGAATCAATCGTCTCCGACATCGAAACGACATTAGTCATTCACGATTTACTGAACGCCATCGGCTTTGAAAGCGGATATAAAATCCATATTAACAACCGCATGGTGTTGTCGGGATTGCTCGAAAAATTAGGGCTTTTGGAAAAAAACGCACCGATTTTGCGAGCTTTAGATAAATTAAAAAAAATCGGACGCGCCAATGTTGCGGCAGAGATGGTTGCCGTAGCCGATATAACCGAACAACAAGCGGATTTCGTGTTGCAACTCGCTGAACTGAAAGGAACAAGCGATCATATTTTGACGTCGTTGTCGGCAATGGTTTCCGGCAATGCGATAGGCGAAGAAGGCGTTGAGAAGTTGCAGACTGTTATCAAAAATGTCCAAGCGACGGGCATTTCCGAAAATGTTGTAGAGATTGATGTTTCGATTGCTCGCGGTTTGGACTATTATACCGGTACAATTTATGAAACGTTTTTAAAAGAATTGCCGTCAATCGGAAGCGTTTGCAGTGGCGGACGCTATGACAATCTTGCCGGGCTTTATACGAAACAAAAACTCCCCGGAATCGGTGCGTCGCTCGGATTAGATCGTTTGTTAGCGGCGATGGAAGAACTGGGGAAAATAGAAAAAACAGCGACAACGGCGGAAGTTTTTATTCCTTATTTTGAAGAAAAACGGTTAAGCGATTATCTGAAACTCGCTACGGAGCTTCGTAAATCGGGGATTCGCGTTGAAATCTACCCGGAAGTGAAAAAATTAGGGCAACAGCTCAAATATGCCGACAAACGCGGATTTTTATACGTGATTATTATTGGTTCGGAGGAATTTGACCAAGAAATTTGCCAACTCAAAAATATGAAAACCGGCGAAACGCAAAATTGCCGGATTTATGAAATCGGTAACTTTTTAAAAGGAAACGCTTTGCTTTGAGCGGAGTATTGATTGTTTTCTTCCAGACATAAGACAATTTCAAATTTTTAAGACAGTGTTGATCGTCCTCCACGTCCCAATAGTCCCATTGAGAATGAAAACCGAATTTTACAGTGGGATGAGTATATTACCGCGTCAAGTCCAGTAATTATGTGAATCGTGGTTCAAAACAAATTCCAACTTAACATTTCACTAAACATGACCCCAAAAACATTGATATTCGGAACCGGCAATCGTAAAAAGGTGGAGGAAATGTCTGAGCTTTTTGCGACAATTGGAATCATACTGAAATCGCCGGCGGACTTTCCGCAGCAAATCGAAGTGATAGAGGACGGCGACAATTTTGCGGAAAACGCGGCGAAAAAAGCGTGCGAGCAAGCCGCGTTTTTCGGAATGCCGGTGATGGCGGAGGATAGCGGATTAGTCGTTGACGCACTCAACGGTGAGCCGGGGGTATATTCGGCTCGATTTTCCGGCGAAAACGCCACCGACGCTTCCAACAACGCTCTTCTACTCGAAAAGTTGACCGGCGTTCCGATCGAAAAACGCACGGCACATTATGTTTGTCATATCACGATTGCCGCGCCGAACAGAAAAATACTCGCCGAGACCGAAGGCATTTGTTGCGGCAGGATTCGGTTTGAACCGGATGGAAACAACGGATTCGGATATGATCCGCTATTCGAGGTCGTTGAGTATCATCAAACATTCGGACGGCTTGCTCCGATTATCAAACAAATCATCAGCCACCGTTCCCGCGCCGCACGCTGGATGTTGCAAATTTTGAGCGGCAGTCTGACGTTGGATTAGAATGATTATGCTTTCCACGGTAAGAAAGCGTCTGGAGCACCTCCTGAAACCGTTGAAGCGTCCCACAGAACTTTCGTGGTGTATTGCAGAGCCGCCGGGGGATTCCCGAAAAGCTTTCGTGTAAGGGACAAAAGGGACACGAGAGACAACAGAGACTTTGGGGACTCATTTTTCTGATTTTGGAAACTCTTCGGCGGAATTTCTCATTTTCTTTTTCAAGAAACTCGCCCTGTCCCAATTATCCCTGGAGTCCCTTGTGTCCCTTGGGAACTATCCGCGCCGTCTTAAAAAACGAATTTTCAAGCGGGAGAAGGATAACGTCTATTAACATTGCTTGCAACACTTGGTATATTATTGTCATTGGCTTGCCAAGGACAATATTTTTACGGTTTGCACGGATAAAATTAAAACATGCGTATTTTTCAAACTTTATTGACTCTGTTTCTTTCGGCAATTTTATCATTCGTTTACGCGGAAGAAAGAAAGCCGACGCCGACAAGCGTGGTGTTTGACGCTTCCCAAATCCGCGTGCCGTCGAACAAAATCGACTGGAAAGCGTGGGAGCAGTTGCCGGTATTCTCCGACGGTCGCGTGACGCCGTTGCGGACGTTTGCGAGAATTACGGTGAAAGAAATTTGCGGAACCAATACGCCGACGTTCGCGCCGGAAGAATCTGTACTTGCCGACGCAATACGGGAAAAAGTATTGACGGAAGAAAACGCCGCGAAAATTCGGGCGAAATTCCCTAACGGCAAGCGGACGTTTTCCGACGCGGAACTCATGTTTTCGTGGCTAGCCGAGCCGGAACTCTGGGAATATATCCCGTTTCTGCCCGCCAAAGATTCGTTGTTGCGGTTGAGTTATCTCAAAGCGAAACTCAAAACGCCTGACGGAAAACCGTTGCGTTACGCCGCGCCGTATCAGGTGACAAGCCAGGCGGCGGAGTTGTCGCGATTGCTGGAGCGGTGGCGGAAACTCGAACAAAAACAACCGGGCGGTCAGGAAGACAAGGAATTTGCCGCAATGTCGGCGAATGCGGTGGCGGATATTTATCATGTCGGTTCCCATGCCGCGGCGTTGGAAACCGCATATTTTACGTTTCGGGCGTTGACTTACAATCCGAATCAGCAACCGCCGTTTCAATTGACGCCGCCGATTAACGAAGTCGATTCTTATTGCCAAAACGCTTATCAAACATTTTTGGCGATTCGCCGGACGCCGTTGGATTTGCAATCGCTCGGCGTCGAGCCGCCGTTTAGTCATAATGACGAATTGGAGCGTTGCGCAATGGCGGCGAGAAGCGTTGCGGAGATGCTGCGCAAAATGTTGAGCGACGAATCGGGAAGTCGGCTTTCTATGGCGACGTTTGAAAAAATTCTCGATTCGCGGCAGAAAGCGTTGGATAAACTGTCGATTGACGCGAAAACATTCCGCGACGACGTTTATCAGCTTCAAACCGCAGACGTCTCGCGTCAAACCGGAATCGCGGACGGGCGGTTGCGAATATTGCGGTCGCAGGCGGAACAGATTTATTATTCGTTGGAACAAGCGAAGTATTGGTGCGAAGCGGCGCATCTGGCGTTGTATGACGGAAACGGTGGAAACGGCGGGGAAAACGTCTTGCGGATTTATCCGGCAATTTCCCGCGAACCGCTGAAGACGGACGTTTCTCGAATGACGTTCGGATCGAACATGACAGGGCGGAGTTCCGAACAAACGCGAACGCCGCCCTGGTTGCCGCTGCAAATGTTTTTGTATGCGTCGGACGACGCCATCCGAAGATTTGCCGAACCCGGTTTGCCAAAATTTAATAATGAAGAAGAAATGCGCGGCGACACGGACAATTCGTTTCTCGGCATGATGGCACACTCCGTTCAAACAGGAAACCCGCAACGGGCGGTGCGAGCGGCGTTTTATGAAATGGCAAAATCGTATCGCGATCTGGAATACTTGCCGAAAACCCAAGCTCATTCCGAGGAAAACAAAGCGGCGGTCGAACGGTTCAATCGTGCGTCGCTGGCATTTGCGGGAAATCTCCGTTTGAACGCGAAGACGACGGAATCGGCGAGAAGAAATTTACTGTCGCCGGAAGAACAAGACGAAACAACCTTTGCGAAAACCGCTTATCCCGCGTCGGGACGAGTCGCCGCCGAAGCGGTTTATGAAGCGTTTCGTCCGTTCTATTGGATGTGGATCACGAGCGCGGCGGCGCTGGCGTTGTTGTTGGCTTCGGGCGTCGTGTCGTTTTTCTTCCGCAAACATTCTTGCTGCGAAGCCATTTTCTTTTGGTGCGGAACGGCGGCGTTGCTTGTGTCGGAGTTGGTGACTTTTGCGGGCGGATGTTTGCGGGCGTATATTACCGGATGGGCGCCGGTAACAAATATGTTTGAGACGATTGTTTTAATGGCGTTTTCGGCGGCGGCGTTTGGAATTTGGTTTACGTTTCAACCGCTGTTCGGAAAACGTCTCGACCGCGCGCGGAGAGCAACCGCGATTCCGCGGAAAAACCACCATCCCGCAACCGAGGCAGACGCGCAAATCGCGTTGTATCAAATCGGACTTCTGTTACCGAGAGCGTTTCTCGCGGTGTTCGTCTTTTATTACGTTTTGCGTATCAGTTACGGCGACTTGCGACAAGAACAAAGTTTGGGACAGATTATCGCCTCGCATGATCCGATTGATTTCGCCGTCGTCGTTGCAAGTATCGTCTTGATTGTTTGGATACTACCGCGAATGATTCTGACAATCGTTATCTTTCCCTTTGTAGGAATCCCTCCGAAAAAAATGTCGGAGCAAACAGACGGGAATCTTACGTCGTCGGAAACGCCGCAACAACCGATGCGTCAGATTTTGCTCGGTCGGAAGCTGTTTTTGACAGTCGGGGCGGCGTTGGCGCTGGCGGCGGGACTGGCGGCATATTTCAATAACGCTCAATTCAACTCGAATATCCGTCCGCTGATGGCGGTGCTTCGCAGTAATTTCTGGCTGACGATTCACGTGATTGCCATTATCATCGGTTATGCGTCGGGAGCCATTGCGTGGTTGCTTGCGGTCGCGGCGGCGGGAATTTGTTTCTTCGGACAATGGGAACGGAAACGTCTCCCCAACGGACGTTTTCAAACGCAAATTCCGGCGGGGGCGGAAGCAATTGTTCCATATATTGTTACGATGCTCCGGGCAACGATGTTGCTCATTGCAGTCGGAACAATACTCGGTGCGCGATGGGCGGATTACTCATGGGGACGCTTTTGGGGATGGGATCCGAAAGAGGTCTGGGCGTTGGTCACGCTTTTCTTTTATCTGATCGTGCTGCACGGACGGATTGAGAGGTATTATGGAAGTTTCGGCGTGATACTCGGTGCGCAAGCCGGTTCCATTGCGATTATTATGACATGGTATGGATCCAATGTGATTTTCAAAGAAAGCCGACACGCCTACGGAGCCGCGTCAAGCGATATTCCGCTCCTTATTTTAATGACGTTTATCAGCATAAATCTCTTGTGGGGATTCCTTGTTGTTCTGCGGCGTTGGAGAGAGAAGTAAGGACGAAAAAAACTTGTTGCCTCGACTTGCTATTCTCCATAAAAATACTTCACCCGCTCACGGTAGGTATCTTGTGCCGAAGGCAGGTATCCATCAAGTAACCTCCTGATAGCACAATGCTTTCAAGGTGTTTTTTTGCAATTGGTCTTTTCTAGTTAGTCATCTCTGAAAAAACATCTTTAATGCTATAGTAACGAACGTCAAAAACGTCTTTGGGCGGTAGCCGAATCCACATCGTTTGGACGCAGTGGTATCAGCACCGTCCATCGCGCTACGGGTATTTCTATTGTTACGATACGCAAAGGTATCCAAGAACTTAATGCGCCAGAACAACATGTTGCAAGTCAACCGAATCCGCAAGTCCGGCGGCGGCAAGAAAACAATCACAGCGGATAGCGGCGGTAGTAATTCGGCGAGTTGCAGGTTATGGAAAATCGAGTTGCAGAAGTTAGCGGATGAATTTGGATTAGACATATACTTCTTGCACTTGAAATTTCGGTTTTCACTGCCGTCGTTATACCGTAAAATCCGGTTTGATCTCCATTCATAAAACCGAAAACTCAAGTGCAAGGAGTATAAATCAGGGCTACTTCCCTAATATACTTCTTGCACTTGAAATTTCGGTTTTCACTGGCGTCGTTATACCGTAAAATCCGGTTTGATCTCCATTCATAAAACCGAAAACTCAAGTGCAATGAGTATAGTAACATCTTTCAGATAATCAGTCCATGGAGACATCGTCATTAAGATTGTTACCCAAGTGCGGATTTATTGGCTTTGAACGACTGAATAGTTACTTTTCTTTTTACAAACATCGAAGAAATTGCGTCAAATAGTTTTTTTCTTCCGCCGTTAATTTTGTGCCGAGAAGAAGGTTATGTATTTCCACTGTATCTTCAATTGTCAGCAAACGCCCGTCATGCCAATACGGTGCAGAATCTCTCAAGCCGCGAAGTGGAAACGTTTTAATTGCGCCGTCGCCAATTGCCGTGCAACCGTTGTATTCTTGCGGATCAAAAAACCGCTCGGTCTGAAGGTTGTGCATCGAATTGTCCGTGTAGTACGGAGCAGGATGACATTCGGCGCAACGTCCTTTACCGTTAAAAATTATCTCTCCGCGAAGTTCAATATCGGTCGCTTTGTTCGGATCAAGCCGTCCAAACACATCCAACTTTGGTGCTGGCGGAAAATCAAGAATCGCCTCAAACTCCGCCATAAAATGTACCTGACTGCCGCGTTCCAAAATATTAACGCCTTTTTTCGTAGCAATCACCGGATCGCCGTCGAAATATGCGGCGCGTTGTTCAAATTCTGTGAAATCTTCAATCGTTTTGATCGCACGTTGAGAACCGAACAACTGTTGCACATAAACTCCGCGCAGCGACGGCGTATCAATCCGATGCCGATACTGCTGCGGACGAATATCTCCTACAAGATGCGTTGCCGCATTCGTATGCCCGTTGACGTGACAATCAAAACAAGTGACGCCGAAACTTGGATCGACACATCGACGATCTTCTGTCGCGTTAAATTGCTGCTGCGGAAATTGCGTAACAAGAAGCCGCAAGCCTTCCAATTGTTTCGGATTTAAAATGCCGTTGAATAGCCCGTAATAATTGTTGATTGTTACGACTTGTCCTTGCGATACGTCGCCGAGATCAGGACGGGTTGTCAAATAAATCGCTGGAGGATATTCCGGCAAAAAATGGTCAGGCAAATCGTAATCCAAATCAAACCGCGTCAATTCGCGTTTATCTTGGCTGTTGATTTTGTCAATGTGAAACTGCGGAAATAACATACCGCCTTCGGGATGATTCGGAAACGGAAGCGGCAAAAAACCTTTAGGATAAAGTCCGCGTTTTTTGATTTCTTCAGGAGACTTTGCTGCAAGTTGTTCCCATGTCGTTCCTTGCGGAAGTTTAACGCGAATTCCTTCTTGAATCTTTTTACCGCGCGATGTTGTTATGTTGTTTGCCGGATGGTCGGACAAATCATAACGTTCTTGCAGTAACCGAGCGTGGCGTTGTTGCACTTCCGGTTTTTCCTGTGTCATACGTTGCATTGTCTTTTGAAACGGTTCTTTAATCACAACCGGCGAATAACTAGTTTCGCCGCGTTGTCCAGTCAATGGGCTTTGGGTTGCCGACTCATCTTTTGCTTGTAATGTTTGCGGGTTATTGATTGGTTGTGCCGGAACCGCTTTTATAGCTTTCACAACAGGTAGCGAAGGATAGGCGGATTGGTAGGGCGGTTCTTGATACGGCGACGGAGATTTTGATTGATACGGCGGTATTCCCGAACGTGACGCTTGTTCGTTTGAGGAATACGGTGATTGTGCGGTAACATTGACACTGAAACAGAATGTCAATGTCGTTGATATACAACCGACAATTCGGATCATTTGTTTTCTTGAATAATTTTGTCTGAAACGACTCATTCAAATGCCTTTTTTCTTGTAAAAGTGAACACGATTGGATTATGGAGAAATGTCGAAAAACACGTTTTCACAGCAAACGCCATGAAAACATGTTTTTCTTAGAGGAGAGTATGGACTTGGTGTTGGAGGTTTCTCCTCTGCCTGTTGAGAATAACAGCAGAGCTATGAAACAGATTCGACCGAAAGCACTGCGGAAATAAAATCATTGGAAACAAATAGCGGAAAACAGAAAAATTTACAGGATGATTTTAACGAAAGGCGTAAAAAAAACTAAACATTTCCTTGATTTTTTTCGCCTTACAACTTCCCGACACAATCGGATAAAATATTAGAGAAAATTTTAACAACCGATACATTAAGGGATTTCTAAAAACCTCCCCCAAATATTCGTAAGCCCTTATTTTTCAACGGGCAAATTTGTTGAAAATGATGTTTTTAGAAGTTCTTCTTATTATTATCGCAAATATAAATTTGCTATGAATACTTGTATAAATATACGTGTTTTTAACCATTATTCGCATTGTGGCTTCATCGCATTCGGTTTACAATATTTGAGCATTCGCAGTTAAAATAACGTGTAACTATTACGAAGTTCCTCAATTTCTCTTGATATGAAAAATGTCAAGTGAAATTGCGTGGCTTTGTACTAAAGGGGAAGGTATGTAAAATACATATGTGCAAGCAGTGTGAGTCCATGAAGTGGAATTTTCACCCGCAAAAAGAAAACGCAAACGACACTGTCGGTGTAAATGGGATTTAAGTGACTTTGTACTACCCTGTTGCCCGATACGGATTTATGTGGTTTGAGCGGCTGAACAGTTACTGGCAAAATAAGAAGAGTTAGAATCGCTAGAATAAATCCAAAGTCGGTAGTATAATTAATTTGGGTATTTTATTATACAAGAATTCTCTTTTATAGCATGTTATTTTATGTCATCCAACAACAATATGAAATAAGGGAATTTTTCCTTGCACTCCAAAAGTGAAACAACCAGCACTTTTGTGAATTACTGGGGAATTATCAACTCACCCACAAATACATTTCCGGCGAAAGACTTCTAGAAACTTATTATAAAGTATAATGAAATAAGAACTTACAGACAGTGGAGGATAACGGGCTCGAACCGATGACCTTTTGGCTGCCAGCCAAACGCTCTCCCAACTGAGCTAATCCCCCAAACAGATAAAGCATTATATTCGATTTTCTGTTTCTGTCAAGCAGGGGAAATTCTACAATATCCTCTATTCTCTTTTGTTGTCCACCAGCTTGTTGCCTACTACTATACAGGCACGACTGCAATTGTGGAAAAACCATATATTATACTGGTCGGTATCATGATTGCGTAAGGTGTTCGCAAAACGCTGTAATTCAGGGATATCCGGCATCTCCTCCGTTTGAATCCGGCGAAGTAAAAAACGCCTCGCAGACGCTTCGTCTTCCAGAATGATTTCTGGTTATTTCTTTTTTGGGGAACAATATTTGAAAACTCAATAGAAAACTATGGCATCAGTTGCCCAAGCCAAATAAATCCGCACTGGCCAACTGCTCGTTATCCAAACGGCGTTACGATTTCAGCCCTTATTTTTCAACGGTCACATTTGTTGAAAATGAGGTTTTTAGAAGTTCCCTTGAGAAAAAGAATCGAAACCATGCGACGTGTCGGCAAAGCCGGTGCGCCGTGGTCGGGATGAGCTTGTGAATCGTATTGGCGATCAAACATGTTCCAATCAACATGATGTGCGAGCTTGATGATCCCGTGCGTTTCGTAGAGGAAACCGTCGAGACGACGATGAAACCTTTTTCAGGAATGACTATATCTATGTTCTCCATGTTGTTATACTCCTCACACTTAAAATTTCGACTTTTAAGACAGTGTCGATCATTCATTACGTCGCCAAAGTGTCCTTTTTTCGATGAAAGCCGAATTTTAAAGGGTGAGGAGTATATGACGGGAGAAGCATAAAACAATCATTCTCCCAACTTTTAATTTCCTCAATCCAGTTCATATCCTTTGCGATAAACCGGTTTAATCAACTCGTCGAGACCGGAGGTTTTGACGTTGTTGGTGATTTTCATATTGACCGCATCCCATTCGATGAGGTCGCCTTCTTCGTTAGGTTTGTCGGCGTTCCAGACGGCGAGATTTCCGGCAAGAACGGTTTCCGTCAGCGGACCGGAAGTCGTCGTGAAATTCGACCAACAATTTTCCGGCTTATTTTCTTTAATCGCCGTTCCCCATTCGAGCGAATGAGAAGCGTCTTCGTTGTTGTCATCGGTTTTCGGAGCAAGCCGCACGTCAATATCTTTGATCGGCTCAACGCCGACAATTTGCGAACCTCTGATATAACCTTTTTCGCCGATGATGAGAGTACCGTTATCATCGTTGGTCGAAAAGCCGTGATCGCCGAGCATTTCATCGCTCGGTTTCCATCCGCCGTCGTACCAAACGAACTTGACCGCACCGCGTTTACCGAGAGCGGGAAACTGAAACGTTACAACCGAGCGCGACGGGAAGCTGTCGTGATTGTGTCCGGTTGTTTTCGCAATGACAGACGCGGGATTACGCAAATCAAGTCCGACAAACGCCATATTCAACGAGTGACAACAAATGTCGCCGAGTGCGCCGGTTCCGAAATCCCACCATCCTCGCCAATTGAAACTATGATAAACGCCGGGCAAAAATTCCCGCGTCGGCGCGGGACCGATCCAACTGTCCCAATCGACATTTTGAAGTCCTTTCTCAATCTCTTCCTGGGAGAAATCGCTCTGTTTTTTCCGGTCAATTCCCTGAGCCCAAATCGGACGGTTTGTCCAAATATGAATTTCGGTAACGTTGCCGAGTACGCCCGCTTGGAGCTGCGCGGCGGTTTTTCGCAAACCGTCGCCTGCGCTCCCTTGATTTCCCATTTGCGTACAAACTTTGCGTTCCAGTGCGGTTTTGCCCATCAATCGCGATTCATAAATCGTTCGTGTGAGCGGTTTTTGCGCGTAAACATGTTTACCGCGACGCATCGCCATCAGAGACGCCGCCGTGTGAACATGATCGGACGTGCTGACCGTCACCGCATCAATACTTTTTTCCATTTCATCGAACAATTTGCGGAAGTCGGTGTATGCTTTCGCTCCTTCGTAACGTTTTGCACTCTGGGCTAAACGTCCGCGATCAATGTCGCAAACCGCGACAATGTCGCCCCAGCGTGCGGCGTTAGCGATATCGCCGCCACCCTTTCCGCCGATTCCGATCCCAGCCACAGAGATTCGCTCATTTGGCGACGCCGCCCGAACAACCGGAGTCAACCCCGCTGCCGCCCAAAAACCAAACGCCGTCAATGACGTTCCTTGCAAAAAATGTCGTCGTGAAATCTGTTTCATTGTGTTTACCTTTTTCTTTTAGGTAGGAAAATTTTGAAGAAGCAAACCGAAAACGGTTTAACAACTAACGACCAAGAATTTTTATTTTAGCAAAAAAAAACGACTTTTCCACTCTTTCAAGATTTTCTTTCACGCACAACCTTGTGAATGGAAAGAATTTTTAAATTAAGGGGATTTTGTCGAATAGAGCGGTTGTATATTTTGAAAAAGAGTCTAACATATCAATTAATGAGTTTATAAATTCAACTTTTGAAAAATTTACTGAAAAGGAAAATTCTTATGACAAAACAAAATTTACTTCAATCGTTTCTCTCTTTCTTTCAATGGGACTCCTCGAAAGTGTCGTCGTTAAAAGCTCCGCAGAAACGCCGGTTATGTTCGGAAATGCTTGAAGAAAGACAACTGCTTGCCGTGCTTTATTCTGTTTCTCAAAATACCATTTCGGTTTTGCCAAGTGTCATTCCAAGCGTTGCAACAGGATATTCTGTTGCGTCAATGACGGAACAGAATCAACTTTCAACTACGCAGCAAAGCATTTACGGTCCGTTGAACCGCGAACAAACTTTAGTAATACAGAGTACCGGTTTACCGGCGTTATCTGCCGCGAATACTTCAGCGGCAACATCAACTCCTCTTGCGGCGGCACAAGTAACCAGTAAACCTAAAGTATCTATTAAAGCCGTGAAGTCAACCGCTTATGAACACGATGAATACCAAGATTATCTGAGTTTTGAAGTGTCTCGTGAAGCTACGAATATAAGTTATGCCTTGAATGTAGGAATTAAACTGACAGGTACCGCGATATCGCTGTACAATAAGCCGACTGGCCAGACTACAAATAGTGAAAGAGACTATTCCATTGACGCTCTTCCGAGAGAATGGTTGACCGAATACTATGATAGAACCAGCACAATAGTCATAGCAACCATTCCGGCAAATTCCAATTCCGTTATGCTTAAGTTTCCAATACTAAACAATGCGCCTGATACGGAACCGGATGAAACTCTGATTCCTGTTATTCAAAGAAGCCAAAACAGCGCGTATACGATTGGAACAAAATCTGCAACTGGAACGATTAAAGAAATCAAAAACGAACCCCTTTTGGTCATTAGTACAATTCAGGGGATAGGATACGAAATAGGCACCAACGCAGTGAATCTTCCTGAAGGTATTAATAACACCCTCATATTTCAGATAATTCGATATGGGAACACAAAGACGTCCCTGACTTGTTCATTGGGAAACGCACCTGGAGCTACGGCAATACCTTCCGGTGCGAACGCTGATGTAAAGCTGGTTGGTCAAAATCCTATTTCTTTTGCCGCGGAGGAAAAAGCAAAACTCGTGTTTATGGATATTATTGATGATAGTATCAAGGAACCAACGGAAACTTTGCTTGTAGCTATTAACCCGGGTACAGGTTATCACGTCATTTCTGGTGATCACGCTTTAGCAACAATTTATGATAATGATACTCCTTCGATTGACGGCAAACTTTCTACGACCTTGAATATCCGAACCAAACAAAACGGCGAAGAAGCAGCAACAGACGCCGGAATCAAGCATGTGGAATTTGAAGTGGAGAGAGTTATTGACCCGAAAAATCCGGGGATACTCTATCAATCTCTTTCTACGGTGTGCCAATTAACAGTAAGTTATAAAACTTCACCGACCGGAGGATATCTATCTTCTAGTATATTACTTACCAAACCTGTAGTTTTTCAAGCGGGAGAGACAACAGTAATTGTGCCATATAATATTATAAATGACGATAACAAATATGACATGAAAATAGAAGCAAAACTTGTAAAACCGTCATTTTTAGGAATTTCTCTTCCTACCGGTGTTGATTACAAGATCGGCATTGACAAAGCAACCGCAATGGTCAAAGACCGTGTGAAACCAAAGGTTTATGCGAATAAAGTTGTTGTCTATGTGGATACAAAAACGGTACATCACTCTTTCAATAGAACTGCCGTTCAGTCTCACATGCAGTCATTTTTAGATTCAAAATCAATTAATTGCCAAATAATTTTGCAAGAAAAAGCATTCAACTCAGTCCAACAAAACACACTAGGTCTTTTTGACACAGTGCCAAACGCAACTAATCCTGGTTTTGATGAGTTTCGCTGTACCTTGGATTTCGGATATATTGTAGGAGAACATGGTTACGGCTACAATGGTAACAAAATTAACGTACGAGTAAATGGAAGTAAAATTTTTGGCGAAGCTAAAGATGTTTCTATCTGCTATGCTAATGTCTTACTTCATGAAATCTTTTGGCATGGAATTTTAGGTAAGAAGGATCCCCTTTTTGGTAATCCTTTTGAAGAAGGTTATCTTGAATGTGGTACTGCATGGACTGGTAAATTGATAAACAATATTTTACCAGACAATTTGAATGGTATTAAAACAATAGGATTTTAATTAAAAACAGAAATAAAACCTTCATCGTATGATTGATGGAGGTTTTATTCATATTCAATCACCTACTCACAAAAAGGATTATTTATGTCTTACGGCGACAATTTACTGAGTTATCTGGAATATATCAATTCCGAATTTCCTATGATCGACAGAGGAAATTTCTTTGCCATGTTGTCTACTTTTCTTCTATTATTTGCAACTTTTCTTATTGTTAAGTGTGTTTGTTTACGTCGTAGAAGAATAACTCGAATACTCCTGTTTGGGGTCGGATTTACGACTTTGTGGTTTTCGGCATTCGATATAACATATATTAAAAAAGAATGTGGATTATGTGGGGTTTCCTATGGTTATCGTGAAATTCACGCATTCGGTTTTTTATGTTATCGCGGTTCTTATGTGACACAGGAAAAAGAAACCGGTTTTCTCATTTCATTTCCGCGAAAGTCAGGAATGTGTTATCACATTTATACAACAAGAAGCAAAATCAAGAATTGGGGTGGAATTTTGCCAACAACAGAATATTATATTGGAAATATTTTTACAAGACTTGTTGATTTGGAAAATCATCCACTACCTAAATCTTATCCGATAACATCTCAAATGAAAATCATCACTCAAAAAGATAAAGACGGAAACGATTATATTACTGTATTATCTGAATTTCACGAAAATAATCGCCAAAAAGTATTAAAATCCGATTTACGCGAACAACAATCTCAACAGCAACCGCCCGAAACGGAATTACAACAAGAAAACATGGAAACGTCAGAGCAAACACAAGAGGTAGAATCCTTCGGTAACCTTGATAATTCCAAACGGGAGAGTTTCGGTGACCCCAACGATCAGCCGATGGGCGGCGGTTACGGCGATTTTGGAGAATCGTCACAACAGATAACGAAAAACACGGAAACGCAATTCGGCGAACGTGGTGCAAAACTCCTATTTTTCTCTTGGCATGATTTGGGAAAGTCTTTGTCACTTCGTGTCAAAAAAAATTATCGACAATATCAAAGAGGACGCTACTAAGTCTCCAAGAAATTTACGCTAATGTCTTACTTCATGAAATCTTTTGGCATGGAGTTTTGAGAGAGAAGAGCGAAAATGGGGCGACTGGAACACTAGGGTGTGGCAATTATCCTATTTTCAATGACGTACTCAATTTGTCCGCAAGCGCCAACGCAATCAATTCAAAATTCAATTAATTGGAGAAATATGATGGGACCGAATTTAGATTCCTACCGATTAGCTGACGATAATCTTTTTGACGCTTTAAGAGCCGCTCATCTCTCATTGCCCAAGACCGACTTGACTGCCCTTTTTGTTTGTATTTCATGTGTCATGATAATCATTGCTCTTGCAATGGTTTACTATGCGATTCGTCTCCGGTCATACTCCCAAGACGTCAATGGTGAAAAGAAAAGAAGTTTTTGGAGAACTGTCGCAAAATTATTCTTATTGCTCACAGCATTGACAATGATTTTTTTTGCTTCCTATTCGAAGCGGAGAATCGCAATGAAGTGTCATCAATGTGGTGTAGAATATAGCTATACAGAGACAAGATGCTTCGGGAAACTGCTTGAAATTGACGGTTTTCAAACCTACTGGAACCCTGCCGAAATATCCAACGGAAGGCGAATGGTTACGGGGGATTTATGTTTGCATAGTTTTGCAAAAAACGTTACGACTAAGTATTGGGGGGGAATGATACCTGTTTTGGAATATTTGAATATATTTCCAGAATGGGGAATTCTTCCGGCGTCTATTGTTAATGAACAGGGATATCCAATTGAGAAGCCGCCAACTCCGATTACGCGTGAAATGAAATTCCATCGTATTGAGGGAGAAGATGGACGAATTAATCAGATTATTATCTGGCCGCCAAAGGATGAATCGGAAGTAGAACAAGAAAACATGGAAACGTCAGAGCAAACACAAGAGATAGAATCCTTCGGCAACCTTGATAATTCCAAACTGGAGAGTTTCGGTGAACCCAACGATCAGCCGATGGGCGGCGATTTTGGAGAATCGTCACAACAGATAACGGAAAACACGGAAACGCAATTCGGCGAACTTGGTGTAAAACTCCTATTTTTCTCTTGGCATGATTGGGGAAAGTCTTTGTCACTTCGTGTCAAAAAAAATTATCGAAAATATCAAAGCGGACGCTACTAATTCTCCAAGACATTTACGCTCATATCTTACTTCATGAAATATTTTGGCATGGCGTTTTGGGACACAATGGAATTGGGAACACACTTCATGATTCGACAGAATTAGGTCGCACAAACGCAGACCCAATATCACTTATGAAGATTTCACAAGAACACGCCACAGCAATCAATAAAAAATTCAATTAATTTCCGATTAAGAGGACTGTAATGTCATCACATAATAATCTTCTCGATTATCTTAAATTTATGGAGAGCGTTTCTCCTACTTTAGACCGAACAGGATTGTTTACTTGTATTTCAACAGTCATTGTTTGTTTTGTCGTTCTTGTTTTATTTGTTTCCTTAATGAAAAAGAAAACAAAACATTCTTTGAAATGGAAACTTTTTTTATTTTTATCGGCAGGAATGCTTCTCTACTTCGCGTTGTTTACCATGAGAGAAATAAAAACGACTTGTGGCTTTTGCTGTATCGAATACTCACATTACGAAATGCGGTTGTGTGGTAAATTAATAGCATCCTATAATTACGAAACATATTGTTTTCCAGAACATCTTTTAGAGAGACCTTTGCGAAATAAAAACACTTGTTTTCATTGTTACGTCAAAGATACTTCTGTTAGATATTGGGGCGGCTTAATTCCGACGTATGAATATGAACGGGGAATTGATGGATTAGATACGCGTTTTCGTAAAGATCATCCTTATAAAATTGATGAAAGATATAAGATTACAAGAAAAATAGATGAAAATGAGAATATCTATTATAAAGTCACTATTCCAGAATAAAATGTCATGCAATCTCATTGGAGAAATATGATGGGACCGAATTTAGATTCCTACCGATTAGCTGACGACAATCTCTTTGACGCTTTAAGAGCCGCTCATCTCTCTTTGCCCAAGACCGACTGGACTGCTCTTTTTGTTTGTATTTCATGTGTCATGATAATCATTGCTCTTGCAATGGTTTACTATGCGATTCGGCTCCGGTCATACTCCAAAGACGTCAATGGTGAAAAGAAAAGAAGTTCTTGGAGAATTGCCGCAAAATTGTTATTGTTGCTCACGGCATTGACAATGATTTTTTTTGCTTCCTATTCGAAGCGGAGAATCGCAATGAAGTGTCGTCAATGCGGTGTAGAATATAGCTATACGGAGACAAGATGCTTTGGGAAACTGCTTGAACTTGACGGTTTTCAAACTTGGTGGAATCCTGCCGAAATATACAACGGAAGGCAATCAGTTATGGGGGATTGGTGTTTACATAGTTTTGCAAAAAGCGTCACGACCAAGTATTGGGGAGGAATGATACCCGTTTTGGAATATTTGAATATGTTTCCAGAAGGGGGAGCTGCTCCGGCGTCAGCATATATTGATATGACTGATGAACAGGGAACCCCAATGCTGACTCAGAGGAAACCGCCAACTCCGATTACGCGTGAAATGAAATTCCATCGCATCAAGGGAAAAGATGGGCAAATTAATCAGATTATTATCTGGCCGCCAAAGGATGAATCGGAAGTAGAACAAGAAAACATGGAAACGTCAGAGCAAATACAAGAGATAGAATCCTTCGGCAACAATTCCTTTGGCAACCTTGATAATTCCAAACTGGAGAGTTTCGGTGACCCCAACGATCAGCCGATGGGCGGCGGTTATGGCGATTTTGGAGAATCGTCACAACAGATAACGGAAAACACAGGAACACAATTCGGCGAAATTGGTGCAAAACTCCTATTTTTCTCTTGGCATGATTTGGGAAAGTCTTTGTCACTTCGTGTCAAAAAAAATTATCGAAAATATCAAAGAGGACGCTACTAAGTCTCCAAGAAATTTACGCTAATGTCTTACTTCATGAATTTTTTTGGCATGGAATTTTAGGAAATTCTACGGATAAAGGTGATGAAGGAACTTTGTCAAGTACTCGTACTGCTTATAAGTCATTACTTGATCTTTCACCTTTTAGTAGTGTCATTAGTAAAAAATTCAACTGACATCAAAACCGAATGTCATTTTATACTGCAAACGGCTAGAAAATACACTTTCTTTTGCTCGCTATATAATAAAATGCCCCATTCAACCCTTTTGTAGTATACAATCATTTCAAATCAAATTATTCAATCTTTTATTGAGGATAGAGAATTATGGATACAATAGAATACTATGCAAACAATCCCGATTTACTGAATTGGTACTATGACAACAATCCCGGTTTACTGAATTTGCTTAAAGGAGAGCATTTAGTGTTTCCTACAATAGACAGAACGCCGTTTTATATTTGTTTGTCAACGATTTTTTGTATTTTGGCGTGTTATCTGATTTACCGCGCAATTCGTATAAAAACTTTCGTTTCAAAACCGCCTATGAATAACAATGGCGTTGAAAAGAAACGAAGCAAAACACGAATTTGCTTGAAAATTATTTTAATTTTGTCGGCTCTGGCTTTGATTTTTTTTTCTGTTGTCAGCAAACGGGAAATTCATCTTATTTGTCCAAGATGTATGGTTTCGTACACATATAATGAATACCGTGTCTTTGGAAAAATTGTTTATCTTAATAATTTTACGACTTATGATCCTCCGCAAAATATTCTTTTTAAAAAAGAGTATCTGGGAAGAAATGTCTATTGCGGACATCATTTTGATATAGAACACCGCATAAAATATTGGGGCTGTTTGATTCCTACGATAGAACAGTATTATGGCAATATTACTTGGGGGATTTCTGATGGAACAACATTTGATGAACCCTATCAAATCACCAATAAATATCAAATGATTGACGCCAGAGATGAGACCGGCTATCATTATCACAAAGTTTATGAATTAAACCACTTGATGGAGCAAGACGGAAAAATCCAATTAAAATCCGACTTACGTGAAGAACAAGAATCTCAACAACAACCGGATGAATTGGAAGTAGAACAAGAAAACATGGAAACGTCAGAGCAAATACAAGAGGTAGAACCATTTGGCAACAATTCCTTCGGCAACCTTGATAATTTCAAACTAAAGGTCTAATCTTCAGGGTTTGGGGGGCAAACTCTGGGAATTAGACTTCAAAACCTAGGAATTGAACTCAAAACGCCGACAACAGAGGAGTTAATTCTCGATATTTTCCTCCTGCTGTCAATTGACGTAACGTAACGATTCAGTTGCCCAAGCCAAATAAATCCGCTACGGCAACTGGGTAACTACAGTCAATTTTACCGGAAAACATCACCTATTGCCTCCCTTATTTATCAATGTCCCCTTAGTAGCCGACAACTGCGCTCATATGCGTCTATTTTTCGCTCAATTAACGTGAGAAAAATATATTTGGTAGGGGCGACACTTGCCGTCGCTCGATTGTGAAGAAACGTTTTCAAATTTGTAAACGTATTCCCAATTCATGGCAACCGCAAGGGTTGCCCCTACAATATTGCAATTTTTCACGGGTG
>JAIRYX010000112.1 GCA_031267635.1 Planctomycetaceae bacterium | reverse complement strand
TTTCCGGCTTTTTGGGGACCGAATTACGATTGGATTCCCGACCAGGATCACGGCGGTATTTTGACAAAAGGCGTTCAAAGTATCGTCATGCAATGCGACGGCAAACGAATTGATCTTTTCCCAGCGTTTCCGGCGGATTGGGATTGCGACTTCAAATTAAACGCTCCCTACAAAACAACCGTTGAAGGTCAACTCAAAAACGGAAAACTCGTAAATCTAAAAGTAACGCCAAAAGAACGAGAAAAAGATGTTCGCATTTTGTTAAAAAATTAGCAACTATTCAGTTGCCCAAGCCAAATAAATCCGTACTGGGCAACTGCATCGTTACCCGAACGGCTTCACCATTGCCGCCCTTAGTCCCTTATTTTTCAGAGGATGGGTTGTTATTCAAATTAAACAAAAATTTCCCCAAAAAGAACAAAAACAACTCCGAAAAATAAGATTCGTAAATTAATGCAGTTTTTAAAACTTCCCGGTAGGCAATCGTGTTGCTGCGCGGCTTGCTTATTGCAAATTCGTACAGATTTGATAAAATAAAAATAATAGACATTTTGGTAAGGTTTTTATTGATCTATCTATTGTGCAGTTTTGGTGATTTACAAAGATTTTGTGCGGTTTCTTTTTTATGCGAATCACATCGTGGGACATTCAGCGATTTGGACTTTGGGAAGAGTTGGCGGTTTCTAATCTTTCGGAAGGTCTGAACGTGTTTTACGGACCGAATGAAGCCGGGAAAACGACGCTTATGCAATTTATGCGGGCGATGCTTTACGGTTTTCACGGCGAGCGACAGCGTTATGTGCTAGGTCCGTTTCCTGTATTTCACGCAACGGAAGAAAATGGTCGCACCTCCGTTTTAGAAAATCGCCGAATTGAGAGCGGCGCGATTGACGGAACGGCGGACGTTTCGGCATTTCACGGCGTTCCCAAAGCCGTTACCGGCGGAAAGATGAACGTGCTGTCGGGAACCGAACCGTTTTCACTCCGGCGGGTATTCGACACTTCCAAACGCGGCGAGGAAGAAACGTTTACGATCAACACGCCGGATGGTCTTTTTGCGGGCGAAAAAATTTTTCGGCAACTGACTTCCGACGTTGATGAACAAACGTTTAATAACGTTTTCGCTATCGGACTTGACGAATTGCAGCAGCTCGCCATTCTCGAAGACACCGAAGCGGCGGATATGTTGTACCGTTTGACAATCGGCATTGACCGCGTTTCGCTGCTCGACGCGGCGCGGGCGTTGGTGCAGTCGCGGAATCATTTGATTGATCCGGCTGGGAAACCGGCGTTAATCGGACGATTGGTCGCGCAGCACGCCGCACTTCGCCGCGATGTGAATCAATCGCGGGTACGTTTGCGGGAATACGGCGAATTACTTGCCGAGCATCGTCAGCATGAGCGTGCCGCGGAGCAAGTTCAAGAAGAACTCAAAAAGCTACAACATGAAACGCGGCTTTACGAAACCGCATTGCTTATCGCCGATATTTGGGACGCGCGGACGGCAATTCGCCGTGAAATCAAACTTATGGGAAACGTGTTGCCAGTCGGCGAAGATTCGGTAAAATCGCTCGACGAATTACGGGGCGGAATCGTAAAGCAACATGAGCTTTTAGCGCAAATCAAAAAAGAACGCGGCGTTCTAAAAACAAAATTTGCAACGTTGGAAGTCAACGAGGCGCTCTGGAAATTTACGCCGCGGCTTGAAATCGTGTTGGAGCAGGAAAACTGGATTCGGGAACTTGAAGCACAAATCAACGTCGTCAAGCAGGAAGTGCGCGACATTGAAAAGCAATTTACCGAAAGCGGCGAAAAGAATGTCGGTAGCGTGTGGATTGCGGCGGCGGGAGAAAATACAAGCGCGGTGGGCTTGTCGGACGAAGAGTACGTCGGCGAATCAAGAAGCCGTTTGAGCGATTACCGCATTCCGGCAAGAGCGGTGCGGACGGCAAATCGGCGTTATAAAAAAACGAAATCGCTATACAAGGAATACTCGGAGAAAAATCGCATTTTGACGGAAAAAATCGCGGCAGAACTTTCCGTGCGGCAGATTGACGACATTCCATCCGCTCTCGAAAAAACCGGCGAAATTCTCAGTCATTTGCGACGGCGGCAAACGTTGCAACAGCGTTATGAAGAAATGGTGCAATATCGCAAAGAGCTGGATCGGCAAAATGCGTTTCTCGTACAAAACCAATCGCTGCCGAGCTGGGCGATTGCCGCCGTTGTTGCCGGAGTTGTCATTTTCGGAACAATGATGGTCTTTTCGTTGAAAGAACATAATTATTCGTTGTTTGTTATTGGATTGATTGGCTTTGCTGGTTCAATTGCGGCGAAGTTTTATTTTGAGCGAAAAAATTCGCAAAATCTAAAAACGAATCAGCGGCAGATTTCGATGTTAGCGTCGCAAATGGAACACGCGAAACAAGAAGCCGCGGCGATTGACTCGCGTTATCCCGCGCACGGAAAATCAACGGAAATGCGACTTCAAACAGCGCAAACCGATCTCGCGGCATTTGAAAAACTCGCGCCGCTCGACAGCCAGAAAAAAGAGATTGCCTATCAAACAGAACAACTTGACCAGCGACTCAAAAAGGCAAAACGTGCGATGAAACTCTCGCAAAAAAAATGGGATGATTGGCTCAAAGCGGTTCGTTTGCCGGACAATACTCAGCCCTCGCAAATCCGCGAATTGATGGGACATTACGATCAAGTCGGCGGGATTCAGCGTCAATATCATCTCAAAGCGGAAGAATTGGCGATGCGTCAGCGCGAAATGGAAATGCTGACCGGACAAATCAGCCGAGTCGTAGCGGCGGCGGGAATTACGCTGCCGGACAATCTTGCGCCGCTTGTGCTGTTGGAGCGAATCCGAAAATTGATCGACGACAACGAACATCAAATGAAAGAACGTGACTTACTCCAAAAAGAGTTACGGAAGATTTTCAAACAGCATCGCCGTGAAAAGAAAAATCTTGACAATTTGCGTCAAAAGAAACAGGAATTACTGACGCAGTTCAATGTTCAGCACGACGAAGAATTGCGGGAACTTGCGCGGGGCTATGTCGATTATTTGTCGCGTCAAGACAAAGAACAGCAGTTGCAGCGGGAAATTGACGCGGCGGTCGGCGGATTTTGCACAGAGAACGAATTGTCCGAGCCACTTGAAACACCTAAGCGGGAACATCTCGCGGAATTGCTTGAGCAGGTCAAAGAACGCGCAGAGACGCTTTCGCTGGAACTTCACGACAAATTGGAAACGAAAGGGCGTTTGTCGCAACAAATTACCGAATTTGCTCAAGACCGCTCGGCGGCAGGAAAACAACTGGAACTGGCGACGCTCGAAAATCGAATTGCAAAACATTTTTCGCAGTGGCAAGTACGCGGCTTGGCGACCTATGTTCTTGAAGAAATTCGCTCGGAATATGAGCGTCAGCGTCAGCCGGAAACGTTAAATGAAACGTCGAAATATTTTGCGGCGATGACCGAGGGACGTTACACGCGGGTTTGGACGCCGTTTGGCGAACACACATTATTTGTCGATGATTTTGCGGGAAATTCGCTCGACGTGTCATGGCTTTCACGCGGAACTCGCGAACAGCTTTTCGTTGCGATTCGTCTTGCGCTGGCAACGACATTTGAGCGGCACGGAATCCGTTTGCCGCTTGTTATGGACGATGTGTTAGTCAATTATGATTCGCACCGCGCGTTTGCGACGGCAAAAACACTGCTCAATTTCACGCGAGAAGGAGAAAGCGGACGACAACTTTTTTTGTTCACTTGTCACGAACATATCTGCCGAATGTTTCACGCATTGGATGTTCCGGTACGGATTTTGCCGCCGTTCTGGAGCGACAACGACGAGAAAAAAACGATTCGCATTTCACCGCCGCCGCGTAAAAAAGAAAAATCGACAGAAAAATTTTTCGACGAAGAACAGCAGCCGAAATCGGAAACCGTCCCAATAGAAACTGTTCCGATTGAAGTCAAAGAAACAGAGCAAGCAATTACGTCACAACCAGCGCCGGAAATTCAAATCCCGGAAGTTATTGAGCAGCCGCAAGCTGTTGTCGAGAAACAGACGGCAAACAAACCGAAACGCCACATGCGAAAACATTCTACGAAAAAAGCGGTTAAAAAAACTGATTCCGGCGTCGATAAAAATCCGACGTCCGCGGCGGAAGAAGAAATGGAGTATGAGCCGTCGGAACTTCACGCTTTGGATGCGGAAGAAAAAGGATCTCACAACCCCGCTACCGACGTGACGCCAATGACGAGCATTGTGGAAAACGACAATTCTTCGGAACACTTTAATCAAGACGCAGAGAAAGAAGCGTTTCATAATTTTGCGGTTAATGAAATTCCTTCCATTAACACCGAAACCAAACAGAACACGCAATCACTTTCTGATAATGAAAAAACGACAGAATCTTACCGTCTCTACCACGACGAACGTGTCTTTGACGCGGACTTTTTTGATTCTATTGATACGGAAGAGGAAGAATGACGATTGATACAAACACGAATATTTTTATAGTGCCGTCAATCTTATCGGAAAACATTATCATTGCCGCCCTTATTCCCTTATTTTTCATTCACGTTTTTGTGGTAACAATCCACCATCTAAAAAATAAGGGAATTAAGGGCGACAATAGTAAAGCATTTCGGGTACGGATAATGAAGTTGCCCGGTAAGGATTTATGGGGGTGAACGACTGAATAGTTACAATGACTTTTATTCAGGGCTATTAAGAACAAGCGTAATGTCAAATTTCTTATAATCGTATCCTTCGGCAAACGCTTGAGTGGGACGAATCCAAAGATAACTGTTTTCTTGTTGAGAACGCGACGGAGCCGGCGGTTCATAAACATACACCACTTGCGACTGCGTTTCGCGTCTCACAAATCCGTAATACTGTTGCAGCCACGTTACGAGCGGGCGAAAATCGCCGGTCTTGGCGCGAATGCTGATTTTTTGGATATTATCCGCGCCGAAATAATAAGTGACAACGCCTTCAAGGTCTTCCGGCGTTGTTCCAGTATAAAACGGCGCGCGGTATGCCTGTAAATGCAATTCAGGGTTTGCCGCCGTAACGTAGGGCCACCGATGAGTAATGTCGTTCGGAACATAACCGAACCACAATACATCTTTAAGCGGCGTCGGTTTTGCACGTTTTAATTCTTCCGGCAACGGTAGTACAATTGTGTCTTGATTTTGAATTTTCTCCGGCGGAACAGCGATAATCGGTATTTCGGATCCCTGCGACTGTGATGTTTGTGCCGGTTGTTCAATGACTGGCGATGACGACTTATCGCCGGTTTGTGCCGCCGCTGGTTTAGAGGAAACCACAGACATAAGCCGATTTTTGATCGCGGTAAAATCCGCACCTTTATTCATCACCGCACGCGGTATAAAAAACGCCGCACACAACACAAGTATCATTCGTATTGCTTTAGAACTGTTGCTCATTTGGTTTCCTTTTGAATTGATAAATTTCCTTCGTAATTTTACCCGATTTTTCCATGCGAGTCATTGATGTTTTTTCTTTTGAATGCTCAAAAAGACATAAAGTAAAAATTTCACCGCAAAATTCGCCAAAATTTATACAGATTTTGTAGGAAGATTATTGAGTATTTTGAGTTTTTTTACGTTTGCAACGGCAAAACAGTGTCCTTTGTTTTTTGTTGGAAATTAAATTTGGATAAACAAGATTGAATAAGATTTGGCGGAAATAGCAAATGCTTTTTCAATCGTTATTCTTCCCTGCACAAACGGTTTTTATGCTATAATTACCGACTTGTCAACGTAAGGATACTAAGGGATATTTGAAACCCTCCGCCCTATATTGCCCCTAGAAGCTCTTGAATCAATTTTTCGGAATTGCATATAAAAGCAAAAATACCGCGAACGGTCACAATTATTTACTCGTGTTACGCATGAGCTATCGTCACTATTCAGCCGCTCCAAGCCAATAAATCCGCACTGGGCGTCTGAATAGTTACCCGAAAGATTTTCCTATTGCCGCCCTTATTTATCAAGATTCCCTTAGTAGCCGACATAACCAAAAGTATTCCCACAAGTTTTGGCAATATATATCGATTGCGTAGCATAGTCGGGGAAATTATTGTTTAGATATTTTGGTATTGCATTTTTTTTGTTTATTTTTTATTATTTCCGGTATGGTTTTCAAATA
>JAIRYX010000085.1 GCA_031267635.1 Planctomycetaceae bacterium | reverse complement strand
ATATTCAAGGGGATACTGCGCAAAATTCCAAATAATTCAGCATAAAATCAATGCTGAAGGCAAAATTCTAAACGAATTGCTCGAAAATTAAAACAAAAATAACCCTCAAAAATAAAATTTGTAAATTAATAACGGTTTTTAGAAACTCTCTTGAATGGTTTCCAGCAGTTTAGGAGGCGATAAATCCGAAGACGGTTTTGGGGAAGCGGCTCGATAATGTTCTCTGCAACTTGCGGCAATAATTTTTTATTTTTCAAGAAAGCGGCGAACGCTTCGCAATTTTGTTCGCCCCAACCGGTGATATTGAGAATTGTCGTTTTGATAATTTTTTGACCTTCACGGCGGGATTGACGCAAAAAATAGTATGTGTGAACGATACCTTTTTTATCGATACGGGTGGACTTTTCAACGTACATCGGATTTTCTGTTATGGAAAAATAGGTTCGCCTTGTTCGGGTAAGAATTTTCAGAGGGGAACACCCCAATCCGAAACAAATCCAACCATCGCAACAAGATAACATAACTCACCGGGTACTTAAAACAATAGAAAAACAGAAAAGTTACGAAATATGGGATAAAACAAAAAATAATTTATATTCACTGGGTACATATTTCACAAAAACCCTTTATTTCAAGTACAAAATGAAAAATCGATCTGCATCAAAGGGAACTTCCGTTATATTGGTCATGAAATTGCGTCGTGCTATCGCGGCTTGGATTTATTGACGGAAAATCACGAATGGGACTGGGCGGCAAAAATGAAACCGGAAGAAATCGGATACTACCTCTTCGAACTCGCAAAATCGGTCAAATATAAAAATTTCACCAAACGACCGCCATCAAAAAAATATCAATAAGAAAAAATGTAAAAAGAAAGAACCACGTCTCAACAAAAAAATTGCTAAGCCAAGGAAAAGAAAGCCGTTAAGCTTAACTTGAAACTGCTGGAACTTGGGGATAAGGGCGAGTTCGCTGAAAAAGAATCCCCAAAGTCCTAATAAACGCTCTCACACATTCTCCGGCACCGCAAAACCTTCGCGTGGTTTGCGGGTAAGCTGTTCGTCAGCGGTTGCGTTGTCGATGAATTTTTCTTTGTCGCCGTCAATTCGTAATTTGGGACCGATCTTGAACGGAATCTCTTCCAATTTCACACCGGGCAATTGATCAAGCACATTTTCCAAAACTTTATCAATTGACATTTGCAAAATTTTATTATCGCCCATCGTTTCGCGGATTTTCGTAAGCGGCGTCGGCTCGCCGGACTCTCCGAGACGATACGCGGCGTTGCCCCAATGGCAAACCGCTGCGGAATAATGACCTTCGGTAATCGGAGCGTTCAGTTTCACCGATTCGCGATTGCGCACGGCATTGATGAAATTTCCAAAATTTCCATCCGGTGCAGGTTCAGAGAAATCGTCGATTTTTACTGTGACCGATTCTTCGCCAATTTCCAATGTTTCCGCGTTTTTATACGGAAAAAATTTATCGCCTCGTAAAATTCCTTGTTCGGTATAAAATTCCGCTTCCTCGCGCGGACTCCATTTTTCACGCGGTCCGGCAATGTTGCACGATTCATAAATCAACGGCACGCCGCCGAAATCGTACAACACAAATTGAATGTTCGGCGTTTCCGCTTGATCTTTGTAGTTGTGTGTTTTGTCTTTGACAAAACGTGTTCCAAAAGAAATCACACTGTCGGGATGTTTCGTTTGCATTGCCCATCGGCAAAGATCAAAATAATGCACGCCGTTGTTGCCGATTTCGCCGTTGCCGGTATTCCAGAACCAATGCCAATTGTACGGTACGAGATTCGCGTGATACGGCGTTTCCGAGGCGGGACCGATCCAAAGATTCCAATCCAGATTTTGCGGCGGTTCAGCCGTTGGCTTAAAACCAAGCGGTCCGCGCGGACGATGACAATAAACTTTTGCCGCGATAAGTTGACCAAATTTCTTTTGCTGAATCGCGGCGCTTGCCCTTGCCCAACCGGCACTGGAACGACGTTGCGTTCCGTGTTGCACAAAACGCTTGTATTTTGCGGCAGCTTCGATCAACTTGCGTCCCTCGAAAAGTTTCTGACTGCACGGCTTTTCGACATAGACGTCTTTCCCCGCCTGACACGCCCAAATCGCCATCAGCGAATGCCAATGATTACACGACGCGACCGCGACCGCGTCAATGTCTTTTTCTTCGAGCATAATGCGAATGTCCTGATGCGTTTGGGGTTTGTTTCCAAAATTTTTTTCGATATTAGCGGCGAGCGAGTTGGCACGATTTATATCAGCGTCCACCGCGTAAACGACTTCCACGTCTTTCAGTTTTGCAAAACCGTTTTGCGTGATGTCACTACCGCGTCCGCCGCAACCGGCGATAGCAAACCGGACGCGATTATTCGCTCCGGCAATCTGACTGTACGACGCACTGGTGAAATGAAACGCAGACGCCGTTCCAGCAATCAGCATACTGCTTTTGAGAAATGAACGTCTTGAAATGTTCGACATCATTTTGTCCTTTCAATTTTTGGGTAGGAATTTTTCCGCCGTTGCTAACAGGCAACATACGAACGAATTTATTTTATTACATTTTGCGGAAAAATACAATTTAACAGAAAAAAACGGCAGATCGGCGACGGCAAAAAAAAGAGAAACGCGATAGCCGCTTCTGAAGTCAACTTTCGGGAACCAGCGATCACTCCAAGTGATAACAGGGGCTCTTGAGACTTTGGGGGCTTTGTTGGCTACTAAGGGAAACTTGATAAATAAGGGCTGAAATGGTAAAGCCGTTCGGGTAACAATGCAGTTACCCAGTGCGGATTTATTTGGCTTGGGAAATTGACGCCATAGTTTTCTATTGCGCTTTCAAATATTGTCCCCCAAAAACGAATAATCAGAAATTTTTATTTTGGGGACTGATGTTTCTTAAAGTAATCCACCAGCGCATTTGTCGAACAATCGTGCGAAGTTACTTCTTCCGTCGATTTCAATTCCGGCAGCAGAACGTTGGCAAGTTGTTTGCCGAGTTCGACGCCCATTTGGTCAAACGAATTGATATTCCAAATAACGCCTTGCACGAAAATCTTATGCTCATACAACGCAATTAACGAACCGAGCAGACGCGGCGTTAGTTTTTCAAAGAAAAACGTTGTTGTCGGGCGATTGCCCGGAAAAACTTTCGATGGCGCAAGGCGAGCGGCTTCGTCCTCCGAAAGTCCCGTGTTCATCAGTTCTTGTTTCGCTTCGTCAAGCATTTTACCGCGCATTAACGCTTCGGTTTGAGCAATGAAATTCGCAATCAGTTTGACATGATGATCGCCGACAGGATTCAACGTTTGCGCCGGTGCGAGAAAATCGCACGGAATCATTTTTGTCCCCTGATGAATCAACTGATAAAACGCGTGTTGTCCGTTAGTTCCCGGCTCGCCCCAAATAATCGGACCGGTCGAATAATCGACGACATTGTTTTCCTTATCCACACGTTTGCCGTTGCTTTCCATGTCGCCTTGCTGAAAATACGCAGCGAAACGATACAAATATTGATCGTAGGGCAAAATCGCGTAACTTTCGGCGTTGAAAAAATTATTGTACCAAATGCCGAGAATTCCCATAAGAACCGGAATATTATGTTTGAACGGCGCAGTGCGGAAATGTTCGTCCGCTTCATGCGCACCGGTGAGAAGTTCCTCAAAATTTTCAAAGCCGACCGACAACGCAATCGAAAGACCAATCGCCGACCAAAGCGAATAACGTCCGCCGACCCAATCCCAAAATTCAAACATGTTCGTCGAATCAATTCCGAATTGTTCCACTTCTTTTTGATTCGTGGAAATCGCGACAAAATGTTTAGCGACTGCCGCCGGGTCGTTGGCGGTTTTGAGAAACCAATCTTTTGCCGATTGCGCATTGGTCATCGTTTCCTGCGTTGTAAATGTTTTCGACGCGACAATAAACAATGTTGTTTCCGGGTTCAATGGCTTGACCGTTTCGGCGATATGCGTACCGTCCACATTGGAAACGAAATGCACATTGAGTCGCGTTTTATAATGTTTGAGAGATTCCGAAACCATAAATGGACCAAGATCGGAGCCGCCGATGCCAATATTTACAATGTCGATGATCGGTTTGCCGGTGTAACCTTTCCATTCGCTGTTGATGACACGGGCGCAAAAATTCTGCATTTTGCCAAGCACGCGGTTCACTTCCGGCGTCACATCTTGTCCGTCCACCCAAACCGGATCATTCGAGCGATTTCGCAACGCGGTGTGTAATACGGCGCGGCGTTCAGTGATATTGATTTTTTCGCCGCGAAACATCGCTTCGATTGCCGTCGCTAATTGACATTCCGACGCAAGATCAAATAGCAACGAAATCGTTTTATCGTTAATCCGGTTTTTGGAGTAATCGAACAAAATCCCATTCCATTCGAGTGAAAACTCATGAAACCGCCCCGGATTTTCGGCAAACATCGTTCGCAAATGTGCCGGAAAAATTTCTTTCTGATAGTGCTTCTCCAACGCTTTCCATGATTCGCTTTTAGTGAGTTTCGACATTATTTTTCTTTCGTTTTATTTAAGTGATTTTTTAACAGGATTGGTAAGCGTTTATTGAGTTTTCGTTTTGATTTATAATTTTGGCGTTTTAGAGAATTGACGTCATTTCAAACTGTCAATAAAATTTTGATTCACTGCGAAATACACCAAAGATATGAAATCCGTACCGTCTCTGCTGCGCAGTTTGTCTAAACGCCAGGTTTCAGAACAAGTCTATCATTCTGTACGAGAAACATCCTTTGACGTCAGTGAATCTGTTATTTCACCGATTAATTTAACAACAAATACTTGCTCTTGTGCGTTGTTTACTTGAATTGTCAAAGATTTATCAAAAAATCCCACTGCTTCGCTACCCGAACTATTGATTCTTATTTTAACTTGCGTTGCATTATTATTTTGAGTACAAGAAATAACGGACGCGGAAAAACAATCAGGTTTTCCAGAAAACAAAAATTCTGTATTATTAGAAGAAAAATCAAATTTTTCGTTGATGTTGAAATCAAAATCACGCGATTCTTGTTTTCCAGATGGGAATACTCCTATGTTGACTGCACTCGGTGATATGGCGATTGATTCATAACCATAACATTCAATCGGTAATAAGATGTGTTCTTTTGAATCATTGAATGATACAAGGACATGGTTTTCAGACTTACCAATTTGAGATACATTGAGATGAAGATTTGCTATTATGGATTGCCCTTTCGGAATGATTTTTTGATCAAGGTGAAAATCAATACACGAGCAACTCGTTTTTATATCGTCAATTTTGACGTCCCTATTACTAACATTATTGATCTTGAATGAAATAGGATGTTTTTTCCCAATAGGTTGCCTGCCGAAATTTATTGACTGTGGTTCAAAAACAAGATATTTTTCAGACACAGATTTTCCATAATGTTGATTGAAAAAAATCAAAGCAACGCAAAAAACAATAATAATAGGCAGAACATAATAATTTCTATATTCAGATTTTATCATTTTTTTACCAAGTATTTTTGTTATTCCAATTACTGTAAGGAAGAGGTTGGACATATATTTGTAAAAAAGGATTATCAATAAAACAAATACAACTCCGATACTCATCCAATGAGATGCAAATAAATCAACAATAGTATAAATTGAATAAGAAGAACTATTCCATTCCTTTACAATCGCATGATCTTGTGTAACAAAAAGAACATCCAGAGAAAAATTAGTCGGCAATTTTGAAATTTCTACAGGAATGTCAGCAATTTGATAAGGTTCCAAAAAATGAATTGTCTTTATGTCGCTTTTTGTAATCAGAAGATAATGTTTATCATTGGAATTGAGTGATTGCACTGCTGCGATGGCAATAACATCAGGCATACCATTTTTCAAAAAAGAAGGAACACGAGTGAGATTTTTACGATGAAATTTTACGGAATGGCAATACATTCCTTGTTTTTCGAGAAAACCTCGAATTTCATACAAAGAAACATAATCTTTGGTGGATAAACCAACATCAATGTCTTGCCAATCCATCGGTTTTCCAAAGAAACGCAATAAAACATAAACCGCGTTTTGGGCGCATTTACCGCTTTGATTTTCTTGTTTCGTTGGTTCTTGGGTATAAATATTGCTGATATTAAGAAGCCCAAGGAAAAATACAATCAAAAAGTATTTTTTGTAAAAACACAAAATTTTCATCATTTCCTCAATGTAGGTTCATAAAGTATTTTTTTGTTTTCGATATTTTCTCCAAAAATGAAGACCAATCAACATCAACCCAATCAAATTAAAAAACAGAATAAACAAAATACGTTTAGGTGTTTGTACTTTCATTTGTTTTTCGCCGTCATATTGAGCGAAATAATTATCCCGAATTTTATCAATCTGTTCTTTTGTGTGAGGAATTTCTATGTTTTTATTGTTGATGTTATCCTTAATGCTTGTTCCGGTTGGCCATTCAGGAATCCATGTTTTTCTGTCTTTTTCAGTAAGGCGTTCAACGGATTCTATCTCAAATTCATAAATTTTATCGTGTTTTTGCGTTGATAATGCCGGACTGACACTGCGTCCTTTTAGTGGATAGTATATTTCCCCCAATTGAGAAAATTCCAGAACTTCATCAATATCATTTTTGTCTGAACTTTTTGAAAAATCAGAGGAATTTTCTGTACGGCGTACCATCGGAACAGGTTTCAAATAAAGAAATGCACGAATGTAATACTTATCGCTTTCTTTCCAATGCGGGGCTTTAATCTCTCTTTCCAAAATATATTCATCAGGCGATGGATTGGCAGCAATATACCATTTTTCCCGTCCTAGTGATTTGATATACTCATCTACGACTTCATTACCATACCCCACAACATTCATAAATAAAAATTGAGCAAAGACAATCTCCCATGTTTGTCTATTAGGATTAACACACGGTTCAACAATACCTCGTGACCATTTATAAAGAGTGCCTGGATTATCAGGATTGATACGATCATAACGCCACATATTTTTCCCATTGTAAACCATAAATCGGTCAAGAATCCAATTTTCATCTTTATCTTTACTAAAGACCTTCCAGCTTATCCAACGGTTGGGATACGTTGGATTATCTGAACGCAAAACGGCATATTCTTCGCGCGTTTCACGAATATTAGGAGAATCAGAATCGTTGGCACGTACCCGATAAACGAATTTGACGTCATTAATAATATCAAGTTGTTTTTGAACTTTATTTGCCAATGATTCGATAATTTCAGACGAGAAAATATTCATAGATGTTATTCCTAAATATATTATAGATAGCAAAATCAAACATGGGATTCTTAAAACATTATGAATAGTTTTTATACTCATTGTAGTATTTAATTCTAATCTTTTTAAGATTTTGTTTTGAATAAGTAACGATGTTTAGAGAAGAGAAAACACCGTCACTACTTTGAATCGACGCAAATTACCATTTTTAGGTAACGGTCTTTTCCTATCCGTCGGCAAACAGAAAAAGACCGTATTGCTACCTTGTTAATCCATCATTTCATTAAAAGACAATTTAGTGACAACATGAAGCTTCTTATTTTTCATTGCGTTGAAATACAATAATTTTTTCCATATATACCTCAATCGCAACGATTTTCTTCACCACAGCCGCTATAACTTTGGGTTCTTTCTCCAAGACATACATAAATTCCCCCTGTCATTTTCTTACAAACGGCAACCTTTTTAGGACATCCCTGTGTCCGTGGTGAACAAGAATACAACCATTGAACCCCCCAACTAGCTTGTTTGCATTCTTGATCCGTAGTTGCGGCACACCAAGTTGAATTACAATCTTTACCCTCATTTTCTTTTTTACAATCATAAGCATCATTATATCCGGCAGAAGCACCAACTTGCGTGCATCCTCCCGTTCCTGTAGCACAATAGTAGCCAGATTCTGCAGTTCCAGCAATAATAGATTGTTCTTCCTCTTGAGTCAGTGTTTGTACATTGATAAACCATTTTGCGGACCCATCTTGCCAAGCAATACTGCCAAAAACCACCAAAATAGCTCCGCACAAAAATACTTTAACTTTCATTGTCAAATTCTTTCTTTTTAAAAGTTAATTTTTATTGAGTCAAGGTTTTCATTTAAGGGAAACATCTCTCAATCAACCATCTTTCAATTTCACCCCAAAACCAGCATTTGAATAAATCATTCAATACCGTGTTGAAGTGTTGCTGAAATAACAATTTTCAAAAAACTTAGCAAGTATTTGAATTTTCCACAACGTTTAATTTTTGACATTATCGCTAAAATTAAAAGTCTCGAATAACTTGAGTACTGAAGAAAAAACATTACAAATACGAATATTATATTTATACACAATCTTTTCAGTTACGCAATAGGGAAAATACTAAAATATAGAAATTTTCAGAATATTCCACTTTGGGAGAAGTCGAGAACAAAATTTCCTTATTGTTTCATAGTTTGATTGGGCAATAAGCTGCATAGTTTGTCACACCAGGTTTCAGAACAATTCTATTCTTCTGTACAAATACGTTTTGGCGATTGTACTTTCATTTGTTTTTCGCCGTCTTATTGAGCGAAATAATTATCCCGAAATTTATCAATCTGTTCTTTTGTGTGAGGAATTTCTATGTTTTTATTGTTGATTTGATCAAAAACAATTGTACCACTTGGCCATTGAGGAACCCACGTCGCTCTTGAAGTTTCTGTTAAGCGTTCTATTGATTCCACTTCACATTCATAAATTCTATTATACTTGGTCAAACCATCGGCAAAAAACACATTTTTATATTTAGCGGGATAATAGATTCCTTCAAATACATCGACTTTTTCGATGCAAGATTCTCCAATTTTTTTTCGCGATAAGTAATCAATTCTATCACTATGCACCACTAACACGATTGGTGACTTTGAGATGAGTATTTTTCCGACGAAATCATTTTCTATCAAGTCTGAACTGTCAAATCGTTTTTTTAAAGTTGGTTCAATTCGTGACATTTCAATTGCGGGCATACCTAAAAAAGTCGCTTCTCCGGTAATTTTTAATAGACCGTCCATTTGTTCTCTTATCTGTTTACTGATAAGTGTTGGTCTATTGGTATATCCAACAAAACCTCCATGCACCATCTGTGAAAATGAATTATAAAAAAAATGTGTGTATTTGTATGATGTTTCAATTTTCCCTTGTACCCAAAATGATTTTGGATTATCATTAACAGGTGAACGCTCAAAAGAATAAGTATTTTTCCCATCAAAAACGGCAAATTTTTGAATTTCCCATTGACCAGATTCGTTTTGTTTAAAAACTTTCCAACTTTCCCATGGATCAGGATAAGCCGTATCATTAGAACTCATAACTACATATTCTTCGCGAGTTTCAATGATTTTCGGGGCTTCATCAGTATTTCTTCGCACTCTGTAAGTAAATTTTAGATTGTCATACTTGGAGTGTTGGTTAATAATTGCTTGAGCGATTTCCTCAACAGAATTACACTTGCTCAATTCATCACATATCCCTAACATCGGATTCATCCCTACGTAGTAATAAAAAATATGTTGTCATGAGAATACTAAACATCAAACAGTCTTGTCTCATAAACCGAGCCCTTTCAATATCCGTTCGCGGATTTTAAGAACAATTGCAACCATAATCATTGATGAGACCTGCAATGATGCTAATCCAGTTGTAAATCGAGATATTTTTCGGTTTGACTGTTTCTTTGAGAAGACCGGTGATGGATGGACGTTTTAACGATGTTATACTCCTCAACACTTGAAAATTCTGTTTTTAATGCAGCGCTTATCGTTTCGCATTATCTCTAAAATCTCTCTTGTCCTTAACGTCTCTTTTTTAATGAAAAACGCAGTTTCAAGCGTGAGGAGTATGTCATTTTACTTTGCAATACTGCGTTCTACGTTTTGCGATTAATTCACTGACCTGATAACGCGGGCGTTGCGTTTGCGGCGGCGCATTTCGTCGATAGATTCAAATGCGGCACGCGGATTTTCCAGTCCGCGGATAACCAACTTGGGATGCGTTTTATCGTCAGAAAGAATTGTGATACTTCCGGTGCCGCCGTTGATCCAACGATCCATAAGCGTTTGTTTAACCGTCATATCGTCAATATTGACGAGTTCAAGCGTGTCAATTGTTTTTGTAAGAAAACCGGCTTCGCAATAAAACTGATGCTGTGTCAACTTGTAACGAAGTGTTTGAGTTCGGTAAAGGTAAACGGCGACGAAATAGCCCCACGCGACCACAGGCACAATCATCGGCAACACAGACCATATTCCTGCGTGACGGCTAATCAACAGCCAACCGCTTAACGCCGCAAAACAAATCATAATCAACCACACCAGCAGACACATTGCCCGCAAATTTTTACCGGAATAACTTCCTTCCGTCCACGACACGCCGAGCATCTCCGGCGTGTTCGCTTTCGAGACACTTTTTTTGTCGGTCGCCTGATCCAACAACACCTCTTGCGAAACGTTTTTCCCCTGCGAGACGTCATTCTCGTCGTCATTGTCGGCGGCGTAAATATGATCATTTTGTTCGCGTGTCATAATTTTTCCTCTCTGCATTGCGTTGAAAAGCCAAATGGATAATTCCCAAGCGTTTTCCGCTTAAGATACAATAATATCTTACCTGAAAACTTGCCAATCGTAAAGCCGTCCCCAATGGAAAATCTCTTCCAGCATCGAAATCGCCACACCATAAAACGCGGCAGTTCAGACCGCTGGACCAAATTTCAATCCGGTTTTAGCCGCGAATAATGCTTCGGCGTATACACGACCCGAATGCGACGCGTTTTATCTTCCCAAAAACGTTTTTGCGTCGCTGTAGATTTCAACACGCCGCTCTTTATTCTCAATGTTCGGACTGAACCAATACGGGCATTGATGCGGTTTCAAATATTGTCCCCCAAAAACGAAAGAATCAAAAAAAAGCCATCTCCAATTGTGGGATATGCTCTCTCGACTATGCCTTGCTTCACGACCGCTTCCGCCAAAAGTCGGTCAGACCAGTGTCCGTGAGCGAACTATTTTTTCAAAAATCACCACTCTTGCTCAGGCAACTCAATTTTCGCCGCTTGTTTCCTTGCCATCATGACATCACTTGCCGAAAAAATACCAAAAAATATGACGCGGTTTAATCATTCTTCTTATTTTACCAAAGAGCAATTTCGTGACTTGGTAATACAATTATTCAATTCAATAGGTATTAAAAATACTTATTTCTATCTAAATACCCTCCCTGTTGCAGTTTTTTTTTTTTTGCTATATTATCAAAAATTCATAAGGACGAATCAATTTGCCGGTTGTCAGAATAACATGTCGGTAATAATTTAAGACTTGTGAAGTTGGGCAAAAAATGGGCTGGTTACGGTATCACTCAATTATTGTCCGCTATTGGCGCAACAATGTATTGAACGCCATTAGCTTAACTTTCACTTTAGGCAACTTCTAAAAACCTGCATTTCCAAAAATACAATATCGTAAAATACGATGTTTGCGAAAATGGTACAGCAAAAAGAGAATGTTTTTAGAAGTTCACTTTAACAAAATGGATTTCAAAATGAGTTTCAAAAAAATTACAACACTTACGTCAACATTAGTTGTTGCATTATGCCTGACAGGTTGTGGAAGCAGCGGTACGAATGATGGTACTGCTGAATTTCAGAAAAAAGTTTGGAGCAACGCCAGTACAGATCAATCGTCCGACGCACCCAAATCTTCCGGTAAACAAAAAACACCGGATGAAAAAGAGTTGAACGAAATCGTTAAAAAACAACTCTGGAAAGATTTTGTTTCGGATTCGCCGTTTGAGATTGTGGATGTTGCCGCAAATTGGGTTGAAAAAAACGCTCAATCTTGTTCCGGCGACTTCTCGGTGAATTTGCGTGCAAAAGAACATTTGTACGATTCAATTAACGTCAAAGAAGGTCTTGAAAAACTTGGTATCAAAGACCTTTACGAAGGCGAATTGAAATTAGCCGAAGAAAAAGTTTATAAATTGCCCGAACCGTATAAAACTAATTTACGCAACGAATATCCTCAAGATCGGTTGGACAGTTTTCATTTTGTCCACATTATCCGTCCGCAAGGGAGTCCCGACAAAGCAGGCGGAGTTGTAGAATTATCGCGTTACGGCGACGAGTGGAGTGCAAGCGTCCGAATTAAAAAAGCTCCAAGTGTTGAACGCTGTATTCCTGAATCCGGTCTGAATAATAACGTCAACAAACTTGACGACCCCGCAACCAAAAAAGCCGTCGAAGATGTTATTCAAAAACGAAAAGATTATGTTGCGAAAGTTGACTCAACTATTGCCGAGTTGGATACCAAATTTCAAGCGCAATTAGAACAACAGAAACAAAATTTTCTTAAATTTTGTAAGCCCAATAGCAAATATAATGGCTCTTGGAAATACGGTAATGTTGCCGGACAAGTGGTTGTCCAATTTAATAACGATTATGATTCGTCAGACAAGACCATCATAAGCGGCGTGTATTTTTCTCCTGCTTTTCAACAATTCACACGAAAATTTACGGTCTCTTTAAACACAAAAGAAGTTGTTGAATTTCCCATTACCGGAACACTCCAAAGACACAATTACTACCGCCACAAGGATTGGCCTGATCAACGTGATGATTCTGTACGTTTTGAGATGCTAGATAAGTTGCTTAGCAATGACCGTGATAAAGTAAGAATCAATGTTATTGGAAACAAATTAGTTTTTATGGTTTGGGCAAGCGGCTGGGGAAGTATTCAATTTGATTTTTAATCGAAAAATATCGTCAAAAACTCTTACACAATAAAATTTGTCCATTACGGAAATACGTAACCGTATAACAACTTTACAAATTCAAAAAGAAAGGAGACTATTATGTCTAATCCTAACTCAAATCAGGATTTTAATCCTGAAAAACAAGGTAACAATCAAACTGTTGTGATTGTTCAAGAAAGTCAAGGTATGTATGCCTTGCTCACATTTTTTTTCAGCGGAATCGGACAACTTTGTCAAGGACGTTTGTTAGCAGGCGGACTTGTTTTTTTGTCCGACATCATCGGGTATATTCAATGCTGCTTCCTTATTGGGATTCCGTTTCAAATTGCAAATAGAATTCTTTGTATTTGCGACGCCGCATTGTACAAAAAGGAAAAGCCCAAAATGACGCTTGTTATTATTGGGTTTGCCATCAATCTTATTCCGCTGGTTGTGTTAATAATACTTGGTCTCGGCAGTATGGCAACAAACAGCGGACAATAAAAAAACTAGTATCCTCATTAGGGATCGTTACGAAATAAATTTGACAGCGCATGCGTTATTCTTGGAGCAATTATCGTGACGAGGACACAAAACTTGCCAAAGTTATTAAGTAACGATCCCTGACAGTTGAAAATCCTTGATTACTTCGTTTTTGGGAGAGGCAATATTTGAAAACATGGTAGTACAAAGTCACGCAATTTCACTTGAGAGAACTTCTAAAAACCTCATTTTCAACAAATGTGATCGTTGAAAAATAAGGGCTTACAAATATTTTGGGGAGGTTTTTAGAAGTTTCCTTGACATTTTTCATATCAAGGGACATTGCGGAATTTCGGACTACGTCTGCTCTAGGCGGCTATTCTTCTCCCTTGCGAGGTTTTCACGAATCCGAGAATGGATTCAGAAAATAACCGACAACGCTCTTGCCCGTTCCTTGCCCAACTGCGCAACTTTCATCAAAGGGAATTTCTAAAAACCCTCCCTTTTCAATGGCATTGGTTGTTATTAGACCTTTTCTCTAACTTCACATCAGGTTGTTTAGGCAAAATAGGTGAATACAAAATAACTGTTTTTTGAATAGTGTTCGGTCTATTGATAGGGTTAGAGAAAAGGTCTATTAAAATGTTGGCACTTGTATTTTTCATTTTTTCCCCATTTTTTCATTTAAATTTAGTACGATGTTTAATTCTTCCCAATCCCCATCGTTTTTTGATATTGAAAATCAATGGGATAAAATTCATGAGCTGAACAATTTTCTTGTTCGTCTTAATTTTCTCGTGAATTGGAGTATTTTTACTGATATATTAGCGACATTGCGTTCGCCGCGTGATCCATCTCACGGTGGTCGTCCTCCGTTTGATGCTCTTTTGATGTTCAAGATTCTTGTTTTGAAATCGCTTTACAACCTCTCCGACGAAAATACGGAATTGTTTATTCGGGATCGTTTATCGTTTCATGAATTTCTTGGATTAGGATTTGCTGATC
>JAIRYX010000074.1 GCA_031267635.1 Planctomycetaceae bacterium | reverse complement strand
GTCGAACTTCTTGTCGTGATTGCGATCATTGGAATTTTGATTGCGTTACTTTTGCCCGCCGTCCAAGCCGCTCGCGAAGCGGCAAGACGAATGCAGTGCAGCAACAACCTCAAGCAAATTGGCTTGGGGATTCACAATTTTCACGACGCCAAAAAAGGCGTCCCGCCAATTGTGATTTTCTCAAGTAAAGGTTCATTTTTGGCGTACCTTTACCCCTACATCGAACAAACCGCGATGTACGAACGAATGACCTCCACAACCGATGGCTTCCTGAGCTTACCCAACGGTTACCACGGCGACCAATGGTCGGTGGATGTGTTGGAGACAGAATATCAAACAGGGATCTCTTCTTATCTTTGTCCCTCCCGACATACATCGGGACAGGGTTTTGCGCAACGTGACGAATCGGGCGCAGATGATAATGCCAAACGGCAATCCAGCGGTCCACGAAGCGATTATGCGGCTGTGGTCACCAAGAATGCGGAATGGTACTGGGGAGAATTTAGTCTTATTTCCACTCGTACCGGAACATCCGGCGGTGTTGCAACTGGTTCGCGCCCTGATGATTTCACCGGTCCGATGCGCGTTTCTATCGCAAGATTTCGAAATGGCAAAACCGGAAGCGGCTCTGGAGATCATACCGATTTGATTGGTTGGGAATGCCGAGATTCCTTTGCATGGTGGAGCGATGGAACAAGTAATCAACTTGTGGCTGGTGAAAAATTTATTCCCGCTTTTGCTGTTGGTACAAACATCAGGAACAACAAACGTTGGGACGGTGGATACTTGACCGCTTACCCGGCAGATCAGGTTTTCAATGTCGGGCGATTTATTCACCAGGATTACAGAAGTATTGTTACTAATTCCAAAGATCCAGGCGTCACTTCCGGTCAGGTACCGAGTGATCATTGGGGACATTACGGTTTCGGAAGTAATCATACTGGTACGGTCAACTTCGTGGTAGGCGATGGTTCCGTTCATGGAATTAGCGGAACAATTTCAACTGAAGTGCTTTACAATCTGGCACGTGTTAATGACGGAAACGCTTCTACAATTCCATGATAAAACGATTTGTAGTCTATGTTTCTCGCGAAGATACAACAGCGCAGAAAATTGATTTTTCTTTGTGCTGTAGTGTCTTCGTGAGAACTGTATTTCAACACAAACTTAAAAAAACAGAAAGATGAAAAATGAAATTTGGCTCTCTTATTGTGTTACTTTTCTGCTTGTTCTGCATCGGCTGTGATCATGGAACCAAAATCAGCGGAACAGTCAAATTCTCCGACGGAACGCCGGTGACAAAAGGTCAGGTAGTTTTCGACAACGGAACCAATTCGTACTTTGGAGCGATCAGCAGTAACGGCAGTTATATTACTGGCGGTAACAAAACGGTCGAAGGAATCCCCAACGGCAATTACAAAATTTGGTTTGCCGGAACGGAAACGACTGACAATAAAACCGGTGCAGACGGAACAATAACGTCTTATACAGTAACGCAAACCGTAGCGAAAAAATACACGTCCCCTAATACTACGGATTTGAAATTTGAAGTCAAATCCAGCGGCGCAACAACATTTGATATTACAGTCGAAAAGCCGTAATGGTCCAGATTTCAATTAGGGCGTTGGAGTAATACTGCTTGCATAGGTATTTTTGCGTACCTTCCCCTCTAGTCGTTTTTTATTTTTAAAAACGACTTTTTTTGTTTGAATCTATTGGTAGAAAAAATTGGTCTTGCTTTAATACTGCTTGCGACGGCATTTCTTTATTTTTGATGTTTGTGTTGCATTTTATCTTCCCAAAAACGTTTTCGCGTCACAACGGATTCGGACGCGGGTTGGGTGATCATGCTTGATCATTTGAACCCCCACATGTCGGCGACGCTTGTGATTTTGGTCGCCACGCTACCCGCTACCATGCGAGGCTCAACGCTCGCTGCTCCTCTGTGATCGCCGATGGGCTGCCCAGACGTTTCGTATCGGCAAGCCATTCGCAAATCAATTGTTCCGACATCTTCAGACCATGATCCCAGTATCCGTGACCGAATAATTTTTACAAAAATTCCCCGCTCTTGCTCAGATAATTCAATTTTCGCCGCTTGTTTCCTTGCCATCATGACCTCACTTGCCGAAAAAATACCCAAAAACATACGCGGCTTAATCATTGTTCTCATTTTAACAAATAGCAATTTCGTGACTTGGTAGTAGAGAAATATGACGTTCTTTATTGCCATTCATGTATTTTTTTAGCCGTCATTACGCGAGAATTGATTGCTTCTCTTTGATTTATAATAACTTACCAACTCATGTTACGCAGATGCTCAAAAATCAAAAAACGCCCCCTCAAAGTCCCAAGAGTCCCTCATATTTCTTCGAGCGAGCGCCGAAAACCGGAAATTTGACGTCGCGAACGTAAAATTTGGCGTCATAAACCGAAAAATCGGCGTCGGCAACTCAAATGTTGGCGCCAACAACTCGATTGCTGGTGCCAGCAACTCGGTTGTCGGCGACAGAAACTGCGTTTGGGACGCTCCCTAAACCCTTATCAATAAAGAATTTCGAGAAAATGAACCCCAAAAGCCAAGAATTGCCGTCTCCGATGGGACGTCGGAGCCCCGCGAGCCGGCGTCCGAGAGAAAAATACGGACGCGGGTGTGTCCTGAATGTTCACTGCTATGCGTAACATGAGTTAATAATAACAAGATTTCTGTCCCTAATAACAAAAACCCTGTGGACTCCAACTTCCGGAACAGGGGAAAGGGTGAAATTCTTGGAAAAGAAGAATAAATTTTTTCGTAGGAGCACAAGATGTTTCGCCCCTACGTGTTGCCCCCAAGAGTCCCTCGTTTTCCCAAAGTTCCTTTTGAATGAAAATCGAACTTTTAAAAATTTTTAATTATTCAGTCGCTCAACCTCAATAAATCCGTCTCGGACAACTGTATCATTACCCGAAAGATTTTACCATTGCAGCCCTTATTTATCAAGTTTCCCTTAGTAGCCAACAAAGTTCCCAAACTCGCCCTTATGCCCTTATTTACCGCAAAGGCGAAAAAGTCGCACAAAGGATTTATAAGGATTTATAACAAACAACCTTTGTGCGTCTTCGTCGTCTTGGTGATAACAAATTAAGGGAGTAGGGAATAAGGACGCATATTGGCGCCAATTCGGGCTACTAAGGGAATCTCATCAATAAGGGCGGCAATAATAATGTTTTCCGGTAAAATTGGCGGTCACTCTAAAAAATCGTAACTTCCCAGTCGCCCGGTGCGGATTTATTTAGCTTGAGCGACTGAATCGTTACAAAAATTTTTTCAAAATTGCTCTTCCGGTAGATTCAGTTTTTTTTTAAACTTTATTGTGCAATCGGATTTTAGTCAAAAAATTTTTCTTTTATTTTATGTCCGCAATGATTTCCACCACGTCCGTCGGCGTTTTATCCGGCGGAACGACACAGCCGCGCGACGGCGAAACGGATGAATCCGCGTCGCAGTTTTCGCAATATATGAACGCAATGCAGGCGGCGAAACTCAGCCGCGTGCAACTTCAACAGTTGCAAAAAACAAACGCCGACGAGGAACAAACAAAAACGTTGGAACGTATCGAAGAACAAAATGAACAGCAAAACGAAGAATACAATAAACGCAAAAGAAACGGCTATACGGTCGGCGAAATACGGCGGGGACAGGATCAATGGGACAATGCGTTGAAACGTCAGTCACGGGAAAACGCGGGAAATTCAACAGGACTCCACGCCGCGCAAAGCGTTCAAACGTTGCAAAATTCACGTCGGGCAAACGTTTCTTCCGGCGGCTTTACGGAAATATCGAGCGAGATTGAAACGTCAAACAGATTAGCAAATACCGAGAACGCCGACATTTTTTCTGTGTCGAACACGGAAACTATCGACCATTCGCAAGAGGTTTTGGTCGGCAATTCCGCGACGGAAACAGAACGGCAAATGTCGGAAAACAGCACGATTCCCGGTTCGCAACATTCGGACGCGGCAAATACCGCGCAACATTTTTTGTCCGCCGACGAAGAACAAAAGACGAATCTTTTATCGAGTCGGCAAAACGGACATTCGGTTCGCGGAAAACTCACGCCGTCCGACCAATCGGCAAATCCTCTCCGCAACGCCGTCCATCATCAAATCGCGGCTTCCGATAGCAACGGCGCGGTTTCGCTTGCCGGAATGACATTGGTAAAACCCTCCGCGTTGCAGAAATCCACGTCGAACAATCAGGCGGACGCCGAACAGGAAACGGCGTCGGCGCATCACTCGGCGGATGGAATCCCTGAGAAAGAAAAACCGCAGGGACTCATTACGCAAGAAGCGTTGACCGCCGCGTCAGGAACGCAACAAGCGGCAAACGATACGGTTTTGCAATCGGAAAACGCGGCACAACGGACGTCTCGCGAAACGCCGCAACAACAAACGTTGCCGACGACGTCGCTTTGGGAACATATTGATCACCAGCAATTGACGAATCGCGTGGCAAGCGTGTTTCGGTCGTTTGCCAATCAAGGCGGAACAATCCGTATGAAATTGCATCCCGAAGAATTAGGTTCGCTGACAATTCGGATGCAAATCGATTCGGGCAAAGTGACCGCAAAATTCGAGGCGGAAACCGAAACGGCACGTCAGGCGTTACTCGCCAACGTGGAATCGCTCAAACAAAAGCTGAAAGAACAGCGTCTTGAAGTGACGTCGTTTGAGATTGAGGTTCCATCAAAAACAGAAAAATATCAAACGCCGGAAATTCCTAAAACCAAGGACAATTCCGCCGCACAACCAACGAAAACAACATCGCCGCTGCGTCAACACACGTCAGAACAAGAACGCATGGACGTCTATCGTTAAAAAGTCGCAAACAAATGGAAGCGGCAGCGTTGCCGCAATCGGGCGAATAGATACTTAACTTTTAATTTTTTAATTTTAATCGACATGAGCATTTCTTCTTTATTTAATACAGCAAGCAATACCACATCGTCCTCCGGAACAGACCGGTTTCAGGAACTCGACAGCGCGGCGTTTCTCAAAATGATGGTCGCCGAGTTGCAAAGCCAAGACCCGCTCAATCCGATGGATAACTCGCAAATGTTAGAGCAAATCAGCCAGATTCGTTCCATTACATCCAACGACGCACTGACAACCAGCGTGGAATCGTTGCGGATGGGACAATCGATGGCGACGGCGGCGGGACTTCTCGGCAAAACGGTCGTCGGTCAAGACGTTATCGGTCAGGAAGTCGTCGGCAAAGTCGATAAAGTAGTCTTTGAAGACGGCAAACCGTATCTCTTTCTCAACGGTACAATTGTCGAACTCGACAACGTTTACGGTATGGCGTCGGAAAATGCGAGTTTGGAAACGTAGAAGAAATCGACTTGTTACCCAAACAACATCATTAGGGACAACAAGGACTTTGGAACGGGCGTAACTTGCGCGTCCGTCCTTTATTTCTATGCGTCTCCCCAAAAACGCGGGCAGACGCAAAGTATGTCCCTACGTCTTTGTTTCTAAAAATTCTCTCTTGGGACAAAGAGAGTTGTCTGAAAAGCGAAATCATCGGGAAAAACAACAAAACTCAACACCGAAAAATAAATTCATAAATTAATGCGGCTTGGGGAACATCCTGATAAGAAAAATGGTAAAATATCTCACGTGTGTTTTCCATCTTTTATACATTAGACCTTATACCTTATTACTTTCCTCATGCTTCTTCTTATTCCCAGTTATAGTATTGAAGACTTCTCCGTAGATCGTGTTGATACGGAAGCAAATCAGATATTGTCGGCGTGGTCGGCGTTGTATCATCCGGCGTTGCTCGAGCGGGCGGGCGGTTTGCCGTCGTATGCGAACGCGTCGAATCCGCCGGAAGTCGTGGACGCAGAGTTGATTGTTATTCCGCCATGCTGCGAGCATCTTGTGCCGGAAAATTGGCTACTGGAAAAATCGGAAACGCACAAAATAATCCGCCACGAATCCGACCGCGAAACGATAATCGCCGAAGCGTTGAAAGCGATTCAATTGGAAGAACACGGTTTTGACAAACCGTTTGTTGAAACGTTTCTCGCTGTCGGAACACATTATGTGTTGAGCGAACTTCTGACGCGACAGCTGCGTTATATGAGTATGTTGGACGAGTATAAACTCAAAGAAAATACGCTGGAAGCCATTAAATGTCGGCGGGAAGAAAACTTCGACAAGTCGGAAGACTTTCTGCGGCAGATATTTGAGCAATTGCAACAAAGCCGCGAATATTTTTATCCGATGCAAGCGTATTTTCTGGAATTATTATTGACAGCGCCGACAACGTTGGGCGAAAAACTTCGCGAAACGTTAAACGAAAATATCCCACAAAGCAGCGACGACGCCAAAGCGGTCAACCTTGTTTTAACGATTTCGCAATTGAAACAAATGACGGCGGAACATCGGGAAACGTTGGAAGCGGTACAACTTGCGGCGGCGGAATCGCGTTTGGAACTTGTCGGCGACCCGTTAGAAAGCGTGCCGATTGCAATGCTTGCGGCGTCCGATTTGGTCGAGCGTCTTATGCGCGGTACGGAATATTATCACGACATGATCGGCGTGCGACCGGTCGCTTTTATGCGGGAACAGCCGGAATTTCTCGCTGTGCTGCCGTCGTTCTTGTCGCGTGCGGGTTATCAAGGAGCGTTGCTTTATACGACCGATGGTTGGCAAATCGCGGAAAAACGGCACAGCATGTTTCGCTGGGAATCGCCCGACGGACGCAAAATCAACACAATCACGCGATATCCTAACGACGCAAATTCCAACGAAACGTTTTTGCAGCTTCCGCAAGGATTAGGACGAATGTTGGAAGGCGACAACGTACCGACGGTCACTCTCGCGCATTATCCGAAATATATGCGGCGATGGCTCAACGATTTGAAAATCGCGCATCGGTACGCGCAAGTATTCGGACAGTTTTTTTCGCTGAGCGGTTATTTCAAAGCGTCGCAATATTCCGGTTTAACAAAGCAACTTGACGAATCGCTTTTTGCGAAATCCAAACAGCTTGCTCGCGCATCGGAACAAAAATTATCGAATCCGGTTTCCATGTGGAGCGAATACCATCAAATCACGCAACGTTGCCAAGAATTGATCACATTGGCAACCTTGACGGCGTGTGTTGCGGGAAAAAAGATCGGAGCAGATGACGAATCATTGAAACTTTGGAATGCTATCCGCACATTCCTCGCCAGAGCAGACCAATTTCGCCGACGGTATTATCGTCAATTATTCAACGATTCGTTGTTACCAAAAGAAACGTCGGAGGAAGAGAGTTGGGAAGATTTTGAAAAATTTTCGACAAAATGGGATTGCGTATTCGCCGAAATAAAACGCACTTTTACAAAATTCTTGACGGGAATGACGACAAAACAATGGAATGAAATGATAACAAAGCTGGACGAAGATTCCTCTATGCCGGAAAATTGGGGATATTTATTTATCAATCCGCTCGTCACGGCACGAAAATTTCTACACGACAAAACATACCTTGAAATCCCGCCGATGGGATATACTTGGGTTCCAAACAGCTCAACAGAGCAAGAAGCAACGGCGAAAGAAACGTCCGTTCCAAAATCGCCGATGAAAAAATTGCTGAGCGGATTATTCGGCGGAAAACCTAAAGTACCGCAAATGGCGGAACACATTGAAAACGAAGGATATTATTTGCGGAATGAATTTTTTGAGATGCGAGTTGACGAAACGACAGGCGTGGTCGCATCGCTCTTTTATTACAATCAACGAGGAAACCGTTTGGCACAACAAGTGGCGTTTCGTTTTCCCGAAGAAATCCGCAAAACCGACACGCGACCGTCCACCGACGGCAATGTCGGTTATAGTATTATGGCTACCGATAAAATTGAAAGTTTTGCCGATTCGACGCGCGCGTCATTACTGATTAAAGGTCGTTTGATGCACTTTGACGGCTCGAAAATTGCAACGTTTGAAGAAAGAATCACCGTAACGCGCGGCAGTAAAACCGTACGCTTTCATATAAAAATTGACCCCATAACGAATCCTGTCGGCAATGCTTGGGACGTCTATTTTGCGGCACGTTTCGCATGGGAAAACGTAGCTTATGAACCGTTTGTCGGAATCGTGTCCGGTCGCCACGCTTGTTTGACAAAATTCGTCGAAGCCCCTTATTTTTTCGACGTGCGCGACGAAACGCAATCGCTGACGATTTTAGCAAACGGTTTACCGTTTCACCGCCGCACATCCGACACGCGGGTTGATACAATTCTTATCACCGAAAACGAACGGCAGCAAACGTTTTCGATTGACGTTGTTCTTGACGCGGATTGTCCGTTTGTGCGGTCGATGGAACAATTAACGCCGATGCAACCGCTGATCATTCGCTCGCCGAAACCGAAAAATCCGACCGCATGGCTTTTTACGCACGACACGAAAAACGTCGTACTTATGCGTTGCGAACCGTTGTTTGACGAAATGCCGATAGCGCAAAAAGAAACTCAAACAACGCAAAACACGGAATCAGAATCGCAAAATGCGCCGCAAGAAACAATATCGCCAAAAACAACGCCGGAAGAAACGAAAAACCGAATTGAAAACGGCTGGCGTTTTCCGAACCTTGCCGATTTATTGCCCGATTTGGAAACGCTGAACAATGAAAACGCCGATCCTCATCAATCGCGGCAGTTGACCGGTTTGCGTCTTTACTTTTTAGAAACGGAAGGACGGCGAGTCAAAACAACATTCCGCTCATTCCGCCCAATCCGCCAGGCACGAACGCTTGACTTTGAATTTAACGAAGAAAAAAAACTTGACGCGATGGGCGACCAAGCCAGTTTTTCAATCGGATCGCATGAGTTTTTGTTGATGGAAATACGATTTTAGAATATTAGATTATTGTCGGACTTAAGAAATCGCCCTTCAGTCATAGTATCCCGCACATTTTGATAGTTTCGTTGTTTAAGGAAGCGTTCATCGTTTATCTATCCCCAGAGTCCTTCTTGTTCCTAATGCCCCTTTTTAGTGAAAACCGTATCTCCTAATTTTCATAAATCTCTTCAATTGAAGATATTGAATTTTTATAACTATTCAATCGTTCAAACCTAATAAATCCGTATAAGGCAATGGAATCGTCCCTGCCCATTTTACCGACAGACATTTCAAATACCATTCTTAATCGTATAGTTCCACTCTTCTTATGTGCAGGTATGAAGACAATATGAACCGAGTATTCGGACGACGCGATGATTCGCGATTTCGCCTTGTTTGACAAGACGCATATTTAACGTTTCGATACAAAGCTGCAATTCAGGCGAGTCGGCGGCGACGTCTGTTTCTAAATAGAACATTTGCGGCGCGTGTTCTTGTCCGCGCACTTCGGTTAGGGCGGGGCGCGAATGAATTTTGAGAAGATTGATACCAAAAAACGCGATTTGACCAAGAATATCCGCCAGCAAGCCGACACGATCCACTGTCGGGATCACCGCGATCAGCGTTCTACGATGTTTCGTTGTCGGCAATTGGTGAGACACAGGATTTTCCGGCGTTCCGGCAAATAAAAACTCTGTGTAATTTTGTCGCGAATATTGCCGGTTGCCGATATTGTCCTGCAAAACCGGAATCCCGCTTTTTTCGAGAGCTTCCCGACGCGCAACGGCAAGACCGAATCGATTCTCGGCAACTTGCCGCACGCCTTGCGCGGTACTCGGCGTTTCGCGGAGAATTGCGGTAGGATAATGACGCTGCAAAAAAACAGTACATTGTGCCAACGCTTTCGGATGTGAATAAACCGTCAAAGCGTCGTCGTGCTCTTTCGGCAAAAAACCGCCAAGAGCAAACTGCACCGGAATCTGCCGCGCCGCGTAAATCGTAAGACGATGTTCGACCAATAAATCCAGAGTTTCCTGAATCAAACCTTCAATCAGATTGTAATACGGCATGACAGCAAATTGCTCCGGCAAAGTTACCGCCGTAATTGTTTTTGTCAAGTTTGGTTGTTGTACGAGCGTAGAAGCGTCCGTCGTTTTACTATCGAGGATGTTTGCAAAATTTTTTGCCGCTTGCTCGGTGAATGTTTCCGGAGGACCGAGATAGTAGATAGTATTCATTGTTGCTTTATGGTGAAATCAAATGTTATTACTTATCACTCATTTACGCACCGTAAGGAGAAAAAACAATATCGGAACTTTGACATAAAATCTTTTAAAATGGCTAAAATATTCCTCATACCTTAAATTTAAGATAGTATTCATTTGTCCCCAAAGTCCCTCTTGTTCTTAATGTCCCTTTAATGAAAACCGAATTGAAAAGCGCGATGAGCATGCGTATTTGCTACTTTATTGTTGTTGCCTCTATTTCCGGTAGTCCCATTTCGCGACGAACGCGGTTTGCGTCTTCGAGCGTAATATGATAAATATACAGAGAGTAACCCGCCGTTGCAACCGGCTCAAAATTGAGAAAATAACGATATTGCTTTTCGCGGCTATCAATGTAATTGACGCTCAAAGCATACCAGCCGGGTTGCGGTTTATTTGCGGGCGGCATTTCTTTTGACGGGATTGTTGTTAATTCTAACGGATAGCTTCCCCAATAGGCAACTTTCATATCTTTCGCTTCGGGATGTTTTTGATACCATTTTTCCAAATAAAATAAATCTTGTCCCCAATCAATATTGGAATCAAGTAAATGACGCGCGCCGTTGCGAGGTCCGGCAGAAAGAATGGACTTTGTTTTTTGCCAAGCGGTTTTTGAAATTTCCGGTAGCAGTTTCGGATAATTTTTATCTTCGGGCGTTGGAAGAATCGCGGCAAGTTCGTTGAAGTAAGATAAACTATACGGATAAATTGACAAGCTGCTCAACACCGACCACGCAAGCAAAACCGATGCAATTGTCACAACCATCGGACGTTTCATTGGAAACGCTTTACCGACTTTGCTGATCCAAAGGAAGAAAAACGGCAACGCCGGAATAACATATCGTGAGTGAACGGAAAAACCGGTTTGACTACTGACAAACGCAAGTAAAACAATTCCCGGTAAAATAACAACCATTTCATCACGCCACGCGATGTTGTAACCTTTTTGAAAGAACGTGCAAAAGATTGCAAGCAAAAATAATCCGATTGTTCCTAACGGCATTTTGATGAGAAGTGCGTAAAGATAATAATAGTGCCAGCCATGTTCCGACCATTCGCCTCGTAAATACGACGGCAAACCGCGTTCAAAATCAAGCCGTTGCGTGTCGATTCCTTGAATGAAATTTGACGGCAACAATATCGGAAGATACGCAAGCTGCGTTTTTTCAAATCGGTTACCGCCGCCGGTTGGAACGTCGGCAAGCGTTTTATAGCCGGTAAATAACATTGTTTGAAAACGATAGGATCCGAGAAGTTTTCCCGTGCCTTCAAAAAGATAGCCCATGTTGATAATGAGAATGCTGGTTGCAAACATCATCGCCATTTGTTTGACTTGCTGAAACCAATGATTTTTTGTCAGCGTTTTGATTTCCGGCAGTCGGTAAAGTAACCACATCACAACAAACATCGGATAAAAAATCAGCAGTGTAAACTTGGTTAGTTCCGCAAATCCGAGAATGATTCCGGCGATAAACGCTTCTAACATTTCAGGACGCTTGAGCCATTTCCAAAAGAAATAAACCGACGCAATAGCGAATGCAGCGGAAGGAACGTCGGGCATGATCGTTGCGCCGTGACCGAGAATGTAGGGAGAAAAAAACAATAAAAACAACGCTAAAATACCGGACGATTTTTCATGAACTGAACCTGCCAAGCGATAACAACAAAAACCGCCGATTAAAATAAAAATCATACAAGCGATTCGTGCAACTTGAATTTGCGTTCGCGATTGTTGCTTATTTGCCGACACAAAATCCACGCCAACTTGATGTTCCCGCCGAAGAAGAGGATAAGACGAGTTATGTTTCCAATCCGATTGATAATTTCCTAAACAATAAACCGGAAAGGAAGCGAAAGAACGGACAAGCGGCGGATTAACTTTGTAAAGATCAAATTTCCAAAATTGATGATGGCTAATTCCGCTTGCCAAATGAGCGTCTTCGCTTTGGACAGGACTGTTTAGAAAAATATTTCCCAACAATAAAAGTGAAAATATGAAAAACAAAATTGCAGGAAAATACTTTGTCATGGCAATTATAACGAATTTCGCGGCGTCGCGGGAAGACGGATTTTCACGGGCATAAGACCGCTGAGTCCTTTTCCGTCCGCATAAAGGATCAATTCTGTTTCTGAAACAGCGTCCGCTCTTAGCGAAAGCTCAACCCGAACCGTTGTTTTCTGGTGGGCTTCTAAAATGAGCGGAAATTCTGTTGTTACGCTATAACAACCGCTTGCGTTGCACCAATTCAATTGTCCGCCGCACAAACGAATCGGAAATGGATGATCGTTTTTTACGACCGCATCATAAGTGAAAACAGTTCCCTCTCCGCTATTCACTTGTTCGGCAAATTGTTTCTCAACTTGTCCGGTAATACGGTTTGGAGAAAAACCAAAGAAACAAGCAAATCCCCCAAATAATACGCCGCATACTAATAGAAGTGTTGAAAGTCTTTTTTTCATTGTACTAATCCGCTTTCATTTTATTTGCCAGAAATTTCATGTACAAACCTATAAGAATCAAAATGACTCCAATAGCTATTAAAATAATACGTAGGACTGTACTGCGAATTTTCAACGGATTTACCGGTTCACTGAATCCATAGTATTTAAGATAAAAAATCTCTTGAGGAACTTTACTTCTTTTTACAGACGTAAAATTAAAAACAAGGTGAGAAATCACTTCTCCATTATGATATTTATAGACAGTATTATACTTTTGAGGAAATGGCATATTGTCTATATATTGGTAATCAATCGCATTATTAGCAACAACAAGTCTATTTTTCTCACCTTTATTAAATGGTGGTACTTCTACTTCCACTTCATATTCTTTTATTACCCAAAAATGATTAGGGTCTAACAGAATTTTTCCTCCTAGAACTTTATTGATTTGGTCAGCAAAAAAGTTACTTTTAAATTGCAATTCAACATACTCTTCGTTATCAATTTTTTTATTGGTTATTGAGAGTAACGTAAAAGTATTGGAGTTTAACAATTCTTCAAACCAAGCATCTTCAACTAAAATTCCAACGAAAACGATGGCTGTCCCACCAAGAATTTTATTAAAATATTGGCTATTTTCCCTTGATATCATAGGATCACTAAACATATTTCTAACAATCCAAGAAGGCGTATCCGTTTTTTTTCTAATGTTAAAAGCATATTTTTTGTTAATGACATTATTAAATTCACCGTTGGAATAAAAAATGTGGTTCATTTCAAAATCTTTGTCAAAACACACTCTCATTTTCGCGTCGGTATTTTCCAAAATAAGAGACGAATATTCTATTGTAATATCCACTCCTTTTTGATATTCCGATTTTAGTTTGCTCCAAGCATTAGACGCTTCCAAACGAAATGTCGTTGGAGTTATGATTTTATCATCACTATATACCATATTTGTTGTGGCAACGATGATAAAAAACAAAGTAAAAACTGAAAGCGCTATTTTAAAATAACGAGGCATTATATCTTCAAAATCTGTTATATTGTTAAAAGTTTTTCTCTCATTATTCTAAATAGCTATTCAGTAGAGCCATAGTTTTGAGCGAGGGCAGGTGAAATTTTGGCATATCCCAATCAAAAACCTGCCCCACTGAATAGTTGCTATTTTAATCCGCTTTCATTTTCTTTGCAAAAAATTTCATGTACAAACCTATAAGAATCATAATTAAACCGCTCAATATTAAAGCACATCTTATCAGATGAAAATAAAATGGCGAATTCAATTCTTTTGGCTCTGGTAACCCAAAAGCTGAAAGAGTAAAATTCTTATCTTTCATTGTACACGGCTCAATTTTCTGAACTTCCGATATCCATGTAATTTTGGGTTGACTTGCTTGTTCTCGCACTAATGTATACTTTTGTGTCTTCAAATAAGGCGTACCTCTTGAAAAATCATATTCACATTCACCTATTCCTTGATAGCTATACTTATGTGTTTTGTTATAACTCGACAAATTATAACTCAAGATGATCCAATTTTTTGTCGCATTAAATGTAACAACTCCAGTTTGTAGGTTATTGAAAATTTCAAGAGGTAATTTATTGTTGACTAACGTAAAGGTAAGTGTTATCAATTCATCACCATCTGTATTTTTCGTCGAAGAAAACGACCTAATTTCAAACGCAGGATCGGTTACAATATCTCTCATAGGTATGTTGAGTATTGCAAAAGCAGTCGAAATTAACTGGTAACTTGAGAACGTCATTTCATCATAATTGGTTGAACTTTGAAGATAAAGATCATGGATACGCCATGCATCTTCCCGTTTAGCTTTGCCAATAGCAAAACAATACCGTTTGTTTCTACAGCTAATGTTTTCCATGACAGTTCCATCTTCATTTTCATAATAAACACATTCTAACAAATTGGATCCGATGATCGACAATTTAGATGTGTTGCCAGCATAACTCCTTCCTATTGTTTTCTTTACATCATCACGAGTTTCTGATATCGTAAATGTTAAATTTTCAGACTTCTTTTCCAAATGCCGCCAAGCCGGTATTGCTTCGTTTATTAAACGTTCTTTCAAAGTTGAATTATCATCAGCTTGTAACTGCTGAAACAAACAACAAACCGCAAACAGATAAACAATTAAACAACTTAAATTTAGCTTTGTCATACATTATCTCCCAAGTTAATTGATATTTCTCACGGTGAGAAATTTTACTTTTATTTCGTCTCTGAATAATATTTAGGAGTTCAACAACAAACAAATGGCAATTTCTTACCGTGGAATGTTAGCATATTACTCTCCTCACTTTGAATTTCGGTTTTTATTTTAAAAAGAGGCGTTAAGGACAAGAGGGACTTTGAAGATATGAGGAACGATGAATACGGTTTTAAAAGCCGAATTTTCAAGTGCGAGGAGGATACTAATCTGTTTTCATTTTATTTGCCAGAAATTTCATGTACAAACCTATAAGAATCAAAATGACTCCAATACCAATACATACGATACGAAAAACAAACATTCCAGAATTTGCTGTAGTCGTCGGTTCCGGAAAACCATAATGACTCATATAAAATATGTCTTTCTCTGGTTTTCCTAATTTCA
>JAIRYX010000030.1 GCA_031267635.1 Planctomycetaceae bacterium | reverse complement strand
ATAATCCGGTTTATGACGCCAAATTTTGCGTTCACGACGTCAAATTTCCGATTTCCGGCGCTCGCTCGAAGGAATACGAGGGACGCTTGGGACTTTGAGAGGGCGTTTTTTTGATTTTTGAGTATCTGCGTAACATGAGTAATTCAGGGCAACGGTGCGGAGCAATTCGTTTTTGCAACGGAATCGTTACATGCCGTCAACCGACTCAACCTTGTAAGGATTCTCTCTTGCACCGCCTTTTGAGCGGCTTGTGATCCTAAGTAAAATCGGTAAAATAAATTCACTCAATGTTCGTCACTTATCTTTCACTCGTTACCAAAGGACTCGTATATGCTACGATATTTCACCGCCGGAGAGTCTCACGGCAAGGGAAATCTTGCTTTTGTGGACTCGTTTCCTGCCGGATTGTTTATTAACAAATCCGCTATCGACAAAGAGCTGCGGCGAAGACAATCGGGATACGGACGCGGCGGCAGACAGAAAATAGAAACCGACGAAGTGGAAATCCTGACCGGCGTTTGGCATGACGTTACCATTGGATCGCCGATAACGCTCTGGGTAAAAAATCGAGACTTCAAAATCAATTCCATGCCCGATCTCGAAGCCCCGCGTCCCGGACACGGAGATTTAGCAGGTTTAATGAAATATCACGCGGGAATCCGTCCGATTTTAGAACGTTCCAGCGCGCGAGCGACAACCGCTACCGTAGCGGCGGGAGCGTTGGCGAAACTCCTTCTGGAGGAATTTGATATTCATGTGGCGGCGTATGTGGTTGCGATAGGAGGGCTTACGCTTGAACCGCTTTTCCCTAATACGGAAAAAGCCGGACAGAAAAATCGCGGAGCCATTGGTTATTCGCTTGCGGAAATCTTTGAAAAACGCGATCAAAGCGAATTGTTCTCCCTGCGCGGTGATTTGGAAGACGAAGCAAGACGGCTCATTGATCACTGCGCGGAAATTGGCACGACGCTTGGCGGCGAAATCGAAATTCGCGCGGACGGCGTTCCTTTCGGACTCGGCACGCATTCGCAATGGGACTTGAAACTCGACGGTCGTTTGTCGCAAGCAATTATGGCAGTGCAGGCAATTAAAGGAGTTGAAATCGGACTCGGCTTTGACGCCGCCGGAAAGTTCGGGCAAGAAGTACACGACCCGATAGAATACAACGCCGAACATATTGTCGGCAGTGAGATCTGCGTTGCCGACAGTGAGAGCGTCGCGGATTCGCAGTCATTTGGCTTTTCACGCCCGACTAATAACGCGGGCGGCATTGAAGCCGGCATGACCAACAGCGAGCCGATTGTTGTTCGCGCTGCAATGAAACCAATTGCTACCCTGAAGAATCCGCTCCCTTCCGTGAATTTGCGGACATTACAGCCGTCGCAGGCGTCTTACGAACGAAGCGACGTTTGCGCCGTTCCGGCGGCAAGCGTTGTCCTTGAGGCAGTTGTCGCTCTCGAAATTGCAAGTGCGCTTACCGAAAAATTCGGCGGAGATTCACTCGAAGAAATGAAGGAACGATTCAAAGGGCAAAAAGGACTCTAGGGACGCTTAGGACAGATGTTTCCCCAAAAATAAGCTGCCCGAACATTTCACTTGGCTATTCCGCTCTCCGAAATTGCTCTATCGCGGCGAGAGTTTGCTTTAAATCTGCCGGTAGCGGCGAGACGAGGTCTAAAGATTCCCCTGTTTCGGGATGTTCAAAAGTTAAACGATGCGAGTGCAACGCTTGACGCGATAGCAACGGCTCGCCATCGGGCGGTTGTCCTTTGATCTGTGAAAGCGTGATGTGTGCTTGGACGCCGTAGAGCTTGTCGCAAAGAACCGGACAGCCGATGAATTTCAAATGCAGACGAATCTGATGCGTCCGTCCGGTTCTCGGCAAGCAGCGAAACGTTGTCATTCCGCGATAACGTTGAATGACTTCATAAAATGTTTGTGCCTCTTTCGCTTCGGGATCGGTTTTTGAGAGCGCCATCTTTTCCCGATATTTCGGGTGACGGGCGACGGGCTGGTCGATTAAGTCGCAATCAAGATTCGGACTCCCCCACGCAATGGCGAAATATTCCTTGCGAATCTTTTTCTCCCTGAATAACGCCGCAAGCTTGCCGTGAGTTTGATCGTCTTTAGCAATTAGGATTGCGCCGGACGTGTCGCGGTCAAGTCGATGGACGATTCCCGGTCGCGTCTGTCCGCGGACGGAACTCAACTGTCCCATAAAATGATGCGCTAACGCGCCGACAAGCGTCCCCGACCAATGCCCGCGCGACGGATGGACAACCATGTTCGGCGGCTTGTTGACGACGGCTAAATAACGGTCTTCGTATAAAATTTCCAGTGGAATATCTTCCGGCAGAGCCGCCTCCCGCTCAATCGGAGGCGGGAGAAAAGTAATCCGCTGTCCCGGCTTCACTCGGTACGCCGTTTTTCCATGCCGTTCGTCCACCGTAACGTTGTGCGATTGAATCGCGCGACGAATGGCAACGCGGCTGTAGTTCGGAAAATGGCTCACCAAATATAAATCAAGCCGCCAACCCGATTCCTGCGGTTCGACAAACAGCGTGACAGGTTCCGGGGAAGACAAGGGATGCTCTTGGGAAGAAGAAAGGGGCTCGTGAAACATAAAGGACTTTGCAAACAAAAGGGACAGTATCTTGCGAACGTGAAAAACAGTTTTGGGAAATTAACAGGATGCTCTTGAGGAAAACGAAGGGACTTGCGGAAAGAAGAGTGTAACTCTTGCGACGTGAATGAATTTCTGGAACAAGAAGAGGGAAAGAAAGCCAGAGGGTTTGGAAAGCTCTGGGAGGCGTGGCGCGTTCCTTTGTCTTCTTTCACCAAACTTGAATATAAAGCTCCAGTTCCGTATCGGTACGGTCGAGCACCTGATTGCGGATAAGGTCAATCAGCCGTAACACGTCGGTACTTGTGCATTCCGGCTCGGCAACAATGAAGTTCGGATTCCGTTCATTGACCACTGCGCCGCCGATTCGCGTTCCTTTTAAGCCGGCTCTTTCAATGAGTTCGCTTGCCGCGCCGCCGCGCGGGTTTTTGAAAATATACCCTGAGCATTGCCCCGTCGGGAACATGGTTTTCCGCATAATCCAATTTCTTTGCATCCGCTTTGAAAGTTCCGCCGGATCTTCTTCGTTCAATTCCAAGACCGCTTCCAGTAGAATCATCTCCTGTAAATCCAAATCGTTCCCGCCGAAAGAAACGTCTTGATTGGTACACTCCAATACTTTCCCCGAAGGATTCATTAACCGAAGCGTTTTAACCCAACGATGGAGATTCTCGCTGCTTGTGCAGAGATTAACGGCAATCGCCCCGCCGACCGTGCCAGGAATCCCGATCAGATTTTCGAGTCCCGCAAGCCCCGCGTGAACCGCCGTTGTGACGACCCGTCCGAGTTTCGCGCCGCCGCCCGCAACGACCGTGTTTCCTTCAACACGAATGTCGGTAAAGCAGCTCGCCGTCAAACGAAAAACCATCCCCCGCACTCCCGCGTCGGACACGATAATATTCGAACCGTATCCCAGCGTTCGTGTCGGGACTTGAAGTTCCCGACAACGCTTGAGGATCGCCGCGAGTTCTTCTTCTATTTTCGGTTCCGCAAATAATTCCGCGATTCCGCCCAATTGAAACCACGTGTGCATCGCTAACGGGACTTGCTGCCGGATGTTCTTTTTAAATTCTGAAAATCTCTCCATAAAAATCTCCGTTCGTAAAAGAGTTGTATTCGCCACGCAGGTACGAAAAACGCTCCCGCTTTCCGTGATTATGCCTGCCGATTGAAAAAGCATTCTAGCATATCTTGTCCGAAAAACTATCGGAGCGCGAACAATTTTCCCCGAAAAATTTCCGCCAACGCTTTCTCAAAGGAATATGAGGGACACAAGGGACTGCGAGAATATGGGCAACGATAAAGCAACGGCTACTTTCATGGAAAACCGTTTTGTGGTATTATATATTCTTCCCGCTTGAAAATTCGGTGTTCATTAAAACAAAGAACGTAACTATTTAGACGTCAAGTACGGGTTTATTGGGTTTGAGCGACTGAATAGTTACCCAGGAACGTTTACTACTACCAATTAGGAGAAACAACTCATGGACAAATGGGCTGTCGGCGTATTTGCAAGTATTGACGCCGGTTTGGGCGTGTCTCTTGAAGTCGCGTGTGATCTCGGAATCACAACCGTCCAGCTTCACACGCCGCATAGAAATTCGCGCACGCCGGAAAAAGCGAAAGAATTTCTCGCCAAGCTCGCGGATTACGGAATGACGATTACGGCTGTGTTCTGCGGTTTTGAAGGCGAAAGTTACGAATCAATCAAAATCACCGCCGAAACCGTAGGACTTGTTCCGCCGCTTTCCCGCGCGGCGCGTCTTGTTGAATCGAAAGAAATCGCCGATTTCGCGAAACTTCTCGGCGTTGACGCGATTGGTTCGCACATCGGATTTGTGCCGCACGACACCCATTCTGCCGAGTACAAAGACGTGACGGCGGCAGTGCGCGATTTGTGCGAACATCTGAAAAAGAACGGGCAACGTCTGCACCTTGAAACCGGACAGGAAAGCGTTGAAGGATTGCTCGGTTTTATTCATGCCGTCGATACGGACAATCTTTTTATCAACTTTGATCCTGCGAATCTGATTCTCTACGGTATCGGCGATCCGCTCGGCGCGTTGAAAAAAGTGGGGAAATATGTCCGTAGCGTTCACTGCAAAGACGCAACCGCAACGAAAGGAACGCCGGGAGTCGATTGGGGCGCGGAAGTTCCATTCGGCGCCGGCGAAGTGAATGCTGAAGCGTTTTTGCGGACGTTGAAAGAGATCGGCTACGACGGACCGCTTACGATTGAACGCGAAATCCCGCAAGAACCGGCACGTCAAAAGACGGAAATCGGTCAGGCGGTTCATTTGATTCACTCGATTAAAGCCAAACTGTTGTAAAACAGTTCCGATCTGCTTTGTAACAACGGCATCTTGCCGTTGTTACTTATTTAATCGCGAATTTTTAGATAAACAATGGTTTTATGTTTATTTTGTAAGCGTTGAACAGGAGAAAAAATAGGCTTGTTTAGATACGCTGTAGAAAAAAACGTTATAACTGAACTTTTACAAAGTTTAAAATGAGACTAGAAACTAAGGTATTTGATGTGTGTGAATATTTAGTAAAATAAAATATTTATTACAAAAACACTGCATTTTACACAAAATAAGTATTGTTTTTAGGTACTTATGAAATCAGGATAAAAATATTATTGTGTATAAAATATAAATAACCACTGCAAATATCAATGTACTATCGTATTTTATAATATTAAATAAATTTACAAAAAGTTCAGTATTAAACAAACATCCAAAAGGTTTATGAGTATGAAATGGTTAATCAGTCTAATGTTATCTGTATTATTTTTTATTACGATTGCTAAAACATCTATTGGTTCTGATACAAATTTTGTGTTGGAATCTTTTGCAAAAAGAAAGAATGATACAAATTATATTTCAGCGGACTTTACTCTAATAAATTATGACTCATATAAAAAAGTGGTCGCAACCCATGAGGGGAGTTTAAAATATGATGGTAAAAATTATTGGCAGAAACTATCAAGTAAAGATTCTGAAGCTGTCAATGAAATTTCTTATGTTGAAAATGATTTTTTTACGAGAGTATCTAAAAAAGACTCCCAAGATACTCCTCACTTATTGTCGGAACTTACTTCTAAAGAATCCACACCTTTGAAAAATCGGCTTATTTCACAAGAACTTTTTGGATATATTCCTTTAAGTGACCCTAAAGTGGTGGCAATGAACCAATTATTTTCTACTATGGAATTTAATAAAAAAAATGATTCAACAGGTGGTTCAATAATTATTGCAGGAAAAAACGATGAGTTAGAATTCACTATTTGGTTAGAGCCTTTGTATAATAACTTTCCTTCAAAAATCCAATATCATCGTTTGCAAGAAACAAAAGATAAATCTTTGTACAACAGTTTGGATTGTACATTTAGCGATTATCAACTTTGTGATGGTATATTTTTTCCTCATAAAATTATACAAACAATTGAATTTTATAATGGTGTTTATATTCTTGATCCTAATAAAGGCGGAACTACGTTCGTACCTGTAAACAAAGTTGCAGGGAAAAGAAGTGCAGAATTAATATTCAAAAATGTACATATTAATCGTGATTTAAAGACAAGTGATTTTGCTATAACTATGAATATACCTGAGGGAGAACCTGTTTATACAGCAAATGCTCCACAAATTGGTTATCGTTGGTCAGAGTCAGATGGAAAACCTGCTCCTGCTATTGATGAATCAATGAAACAGTTACGCGGTCAACGATTTATTCTAAGTCCGGCAGAACCGCGATTTTGGTTAATGTCAGTCAGT
>JAIRYX010000017.1 GCA_031267635.1 Planctomycetaceae bacterium | reverse complement strand
CCGCGACTGTTTTATTGTCGCCGACAAGCAAGCCCGTAAGATAATTCGTCGCATGCTTACGCTGCGAAGTGTTGCGAAAATGCCGTCCAATAAAATTCTCCACCGCGTTTTGCACCACTTGAGGCGTTTTAACTATAATCATCGGATTCCTTCCTGCTTTGAAATATTTTTTAACTGGGGTTCACCTAGCCCCGACGCCGTTAATTATAACACGTTGGGGGAGTTTGCAAAAGTTTAGTTATTATGAAAAAAACGTCAAAAAAATCGTTTCAAAACCCCCAAATCGCTTTCAAGATATTACTTACATTATTATCAACTCATGTTACGCATGAGCTATCACTAAACAATTTATCAGACGTGAAAGAAAAAAATCAATGACTTCAACGTCAGAGAAACTCGCCGACAACCGCGAGGAATGGTCTGGGGGAGATCCCGACGAATCATGGAGACGCAAGAAGAGGTTGGGAAATCCGGATGCCCGCTTTAAACTTTTGAGCAAATTTTTTCTGATGTCGGGGCGTCTGTATTAGACAATCATAACAGCTTGAGAAAACAGTATAAAAAGCCGCAATTCTGACATTTGCGGCTAGAAAATGATCAATAGTATCCGTTGTCCATACCGAGTTCTGTTTTCAATTCCTCGAACCTTGCCAGATAAGTGTCTTTCGACGAATGAACATGTTCCGCTTCGGTCAAAAAACGCATATCTTCGTGACATGGAACGCTATGACGACCGAACACTTCCTCGTAATCAGTCAAGTTTTCGCCGTAAATAATGATCAACTTGTGTTCATCAAGTTGAACTTCCTGCGGAATCCCGGGATTCAAAACGGCAATTCCGGTACAACCATCATTGCAGAGTAAATCTTCAAAATCGTACAAAATACTTTTCAAAACCGGCATATCAATATGTTCGCGGTATAAATCGGTATGTCCGGTCATGTCGCGGTTGTGACTTGTTTCAAGAACCACATCCACCACCATTCCAAGCGGGTCGAGCATTTCCAAAAACGTTTCAAAAAGCCGTTCCCGCGAAACAGCTCCCATCAACACCGGAACAGACGTGCCGCTTTGTTCGTCGTTATAACGGTCATGCCGAAACCCTTCTTGCGGCAAAACTTTAAGGTCAAACGACGGACGAATTGCGTCGGTGAGCATGAAATCTCCGTAACTGGAAACGTCGAGGTGCGCCTCTAAGTCCTGTTGTGGAACGTGCTCAAAACTATTATTGCCGCCTACCGGAATCGTGCCGTCACGAAACACCGTGCGAAAGAAACTTTTAAGAAAGCCCATAGACTTCTAAATTTCCTGATTTGTTTATTATTTGGGATACTTTCCTGAAAATACGATTAGATTGACAAGCAAAAGATTTTTTGCCGAAAATCACCGACATCTTTGTTGGTATTCAAATTTAGGTTATGTTGAGGCAAAACTGAAAAACTATTCCGTTTTTTTTAGGAAATATTACCGTTTTTCCCTAAATAAAAGCAAATAGTATTCAAAAAAGACGAGTTACTTAGAGATATTTCTTTGGGAAATTCGTAACTCCAGAGGAAATTTCAAAATTGCTGCTTATTTCACATTTTAAGGATTGATTGATAAAACACTGTAACTATTCGGTTCGATTAAACCCAATAAATCCGCACTGGGTAACAATCTTAAACGATGTCTCCATTGGCTGGTTACTCCGACTTAATGACGACGCCTCCATTGGCTAGTTATCCGAAAGATTTTACTATTGCAGCCCTTAGTTATTGAGATTCCCTTAGTAGCCAACAAAGCCCTCAAACGCGCCCTTATGCCTTTATTTTTTATGGATTGTTATCAAAAAAAATGAAACGAAAACTAAGGGAATAAGGGCGCGCATAGTTGATGTAATTTGGGCTAATAAGGGAATGTTATAAAGCGGCAATAGTAATGCGTTCCGATAAAATTGACGGTAACTCTAAAAATCGTAACGCTCCAGTTACCCTGTGCGGATTGATTGGGCTTGGGCGACTGAACAGTTACAAGTAATAAACGTTGTATTTTATCCAAGTTTCCGCGAAATACCCGCTTGCTTTGGGAAATTCTCCCCAAAAAACAAAAAAATCCCTAAAATTTTGGCGTCATTCCCTTGTATTTTTTTCGGTTTATGATTACTATACTTAATTGGTGTGCAATATGTTTTCGTTATTTTTCTATTGACAATTATTTATTATTTGTTTATTATCATAAGATGAATCTTTAATCAAAAAATATTAATACAATCAAATTTTGACATAAATATTCCATAATTTGCAAAATTAACAACATAGAAATTTTGTAAAAAAGTAATTCGGGCAAAAAAACTTTTATTCAGGAATCCGTCATGTCACCACCAAAAAATTTCCTATCAGGAACGCTTTCTCACGACATCAAATTGCAATCGCTTCTTTGGGACGTCAAAGAGAAAAAATCTCGCGAATTTTGGGTTCAGTCGTTCAAGTTCTTCTTGTTGTTGATTGTTGCGACGGTTGGCGCAATGGTGGCGATGACTTTGTGGAATGTCACGAACTGGAATAATGTTTTGTCTTTGATTGGCGTTTTGTTCGTCACACTGTTGTTTGTCATTATTTCTCTCCTGATTAACGTCTCGCTTTCGCTGACGTTTCTTCTTTTCGTTTGGGCAAACGTCAAAAAGGTACGAAAACGAACGATGCTTGCTCTGATTCAAACCGCGTTGGAAACGCAAACGCCGATTTCGGAAATGGTACGAATGTATGCGTTTAGTTGTTTTTCACCAATGTATGCGAAAAACCTCAATTGTTTTGCCGCGATGCTCGAACAAGGAAAAACGCTGCCGCAAGCGTTGTCCGTCGAAACTGAACTGTTACGTTACGACGCGGCGGGAATCATTCAACTTGGGAGCGGCGAGAAAGGAACGCTCGGTCTGCTGCAACAAATCGGCGACAACGAGAAAAACGGCGAGTATTTCCATTCGCTGATTCTCACGCGTTTTTGCTATTTGCTTTCGCTTGCCGTGCCTGTTGCAATGATTGTTGTTTTTATTATGTTTTGGATTCTTCCACAATTTCAGAAAATTTTTGAGGATTTCGGAATTACTTTACCTTACATGACGCAAGTCGTCATTGCGTTCGGTGCCTTGTTCCGCAATTTTTGGTTTGTGTGCGTACCGTTTGCGATAGCGGCGACTCTATTTCTCGGTATGTTTTTAATTTTGATGACAGACATTGTCGTTTGGCGACCGTTCGGTTTTCGATGTATCTTCCGCGGCGTTGATTCGGGGAAATTGCTTCGTATGTTAGGCGTTGCTGTCAGTAAAAATATTCCGATTCCCCAAACGCTGACGACTTATTGCCGCATTACGCCAAGTCCTTATTTAAGCGGGAAAGCGGTCTGTATTAAAAAGAAAATCGTTCTCGGTATGTCGTGGATTACAGCATTGCGAAAAGCAAAATATGTGACCAAAGCCGAAGCGGAACAGCTTGAAACGGCGGAACGAACCGGCAACCTTGCCGCTGTTCTTGCCAGAATTTCCGGTAGAAGAGAACTAATGCAAATTACGAAAGTTGACTTTTACGGCAAGCTCGTTTTTTCGGCATGTTTATTACTCTTCGGCACGGCAATCGGAGCGTTTGTCATTTCGTTATTTATGCCGTTGATTGAATTGATTAACACGTTATCAGTCGTATAATTTATTTTTTATCCGCGAAAAAGCACGAGAAATTTTCGTAACCTTTCGTGGTTTTCGTGGACAATAACATTGGTAAGAGACCGTTCCTATGCAGCCCATTTCTAAAATATTTCGGAAAAACGCGGCGTTTACTGTTATTGAAGTAACGGCGGCGATCATTCTTATCGGCGTATGTTTTGCCGCGTTTGCTCAAATTATGACGATAGTTTCGATACAACGTCAAAACAGCCGAATGCAGCAATCGGCGATTGACATGTTGCAAAATATTTTCGAGCAGATTCCGCCGCTCAATGCCGTGTCGTTGGACGATCTGCAAGAACAATGTCAGCCGTTTTTTGACGACGCATTGCAAAAAAACGCCGCGCAAACGGTTCCCGAAGGCAAAATCGCGTTTGCGTTGACACCGCTTGATCTCGCGTCCGATAATCCCGCCGATGGATTTCAAGCTGTTACTTTGACGGTAACAATTTCGTGGAATGAAAGTCCGAAACGCCCTTGTCGGGAATATTCGCTGACACGGTTATTGACGATTCCGCCGCCGAAACAAGAACCGGATACAACGCCGCAGGAAACGCCATCTGAACTTCAACCGCAAGAACAATCGGCGGTAACGCCGCCCGTAACAAACACGGAAGGAGAAACGCCCCAATGAAAAATAACATGGAACATCGCAACGGTTTCACGCTGATCGAATTGGTAACGGTGCTGGGAATATTGTCGGTCGTTATGGGAATTTCGGTCATGCTTCTTTTTTCGATGTTTGACTTTCAATTGAAGTACAGCGAACAACAACAGCAGTTGTCAGGAACAAATCAATTTGTCTCGCAATTTCGCGATGACGCGCATCGTAACGGTCAGCCGGAAATTTTGCGGCACGACTCGAATTTATTGCAGTGGCAGAACGGCGAAAACAAAATCACTTATACGTTGGAAGATGGTGAATTTTCCGAAAAAAAACTCGTCCGGCGCGATGTTTGGCAAAACCAGCAACGCACGGCAACAGAACTTTACGCTTTGCCTGACGACGTCGTCATTTGGTTTGACGAAGGAAAAGAAAACAACGCCGGACTCACGGCAATGAATCTTTGGACGCCGCCGCCGGAAACAAAAATCCCTGAAAAAAATCAACTTGATCCATTTACCCGCACAATCAAACAACAACCCAACCAACAACTTGAACCGGAGCTTGCGAGTCATTGGAGAATCATTATTGTAAGAACAAAATAATGTGGACAAAAATAATGGAGAAAAAAATGCTCATCCCGAAACGTCCTTTCAGTATATCAAACCGTAACGGTGCGGCGTTGATAATTGCTCTTGTTTTGTTGTTGTTTGTTTCCGTGTTATCCGCCGTGATTCTTCGGCAGCTATACAACGGACGGCTCGAAACGCAACGTCAGCTTTTGTACGCCGAAACCGATTTGCTCATCCGTGATATGCAGGAACGCGCGGAACAACGCCGCGCGGCGACTCCGTCGTTCACCGGCGAGAGCGTTACGCTCAAAGAATTGTCGCCGCATTTGGATGGAACGTTTCAACTGACAACGCATGTGGATAAAGAAATCACCGTTGACGCGGCGTATCGTGATAAAAATGATGCGATGGTTTATACGGCGACAAAGTAAATTACAAACGATACCGGCTTATTGGAATCCGTTTTCGTTTTTAATTTCAACACGGCTTTTGTGAATATCAAGATTTTCAGGAGAAATCTCTCATGTCCAAACGATTTGTTAAAAATGCGTTTACGTTGCTTGAACTTTTGGTGGTCGTTGCCATAATCGGGGTTTTGATTGCACTCTTGCTTCCGGCGGTGCAGGCGGCACGCGAAGCGGCGCGGCGATTTCAATGCACGAATAATTTGATGCAACTTGGCGTTGCGGTCAAACATTATGAATCGAATCGCGGTGTTTTGCCTTCCGGAACCGTCAACGAAACGGGACCGATTCGCAATGTCCCGATTGGCGATCATCTTGGCTGGATTCCGCGAATTCTGCCGTATATCGAGCAAACGCCGCTTTACGAAAAAATTGATTTCAGCAAAGGATGCTATTCGCTCGAAAACCGCAAAGCATGGTTCGCTTCAACATTTTCGGGATTAAATTGTCCTTCGGATGGTTATCGTTATAGCTATTCAAAATACTTTTCCTGCGACGAAAGTGACCAATTAAGTCAACCCAATTACATGGTATGTCAAGGCGGAGCGGAAACTCCAATTAACACAGACAACAACGGCGTTTTTTTCTTGAACAGCAAAATCAGAAGCCGCGATATTTTTGACGGAACATCGAACACTGTATTTCTTGGCGAAAGTATTATTTTTGACAAACCGGAAGAAAGTACAAGACGGTATTCCCCATTGATTAAATATATTTTGCCGGAAGAAAAAGAAACATTGAACAGCGGTGACGAAACGGCGAAAAGTGAAGAAACCGAACAAAACGAAGCGGCGCCGGAAGATGATGAAGACGCCGACTCTTACGAATACTCTTACGGCGGGCTTGGCTGGATGTCCGGCACGCCGGGAACAATTCGCAATACGGGAAATCCGGTCAATACGCTTGTCGGTCCGTTTTGTAATTGGGAAATGTATCGGGAAGAAACCCCTTGGAATGAGGAGAGTATGGATTCAGGTCTCAACGAAAAAACTGATGAATCGGAAGAAGATAGGGTTGTTAAAATAACGATTGATCCCAAATTTTATGAACAAGAATTGCCCGGACAATTTCTTGTCGGCGGTTACAGTTCATATCATGTTGGCGGCGCAAACCATTTAATGGGCGACGGTTCCATTCGTTTCGTCACACCAGAGACCGAATTGAGCGTTTATCAAAAACTGGGCAACCGTAATGATAACCAATCAAATAAGATTCCATGATCAGTTTTATAATGCTTCAATCCGGTGCATAGACGCCTTTTTCTTATGTCGCCCTTGTCGTAAAAGTTCCTCATGTCTTCATCGCAACATTTTTCAGATTGGCTCGCCAGTGCGGAACAGGCGGCGCGTTCCGGCGGGGATTTTGTTGTCGCCATTCTTGAACGGATTCTTCAGGAAGCGTCGTCGCGTAACGCCAGCGACGTACATTTTCAACCGGAAAAACACACCATTGAGATTCGTTTTCGTCTCGACGGCGTATTGCATAAAATTGGAGAATTGCCGGGAGAACACGCTGCGCAAACGGCGGCGCGTCTCAAAGTGCTGGCGAATCTGCTGACTTACAAAACCGCGTCGCCGCAGGAAGGTCGCGTTCGTTCCGGTCGCGTGCCGAATGTTCTCAAAGAGATGCGGATCAGCGCCGCGCCAACGCTCTACGGCGAGCGGATTGTCGTCCGTTTTTTCTCGGAAGAAAATCAGTTCCATTACCCGGACGAACTCGGTTTTTCCGATGATTTACTGCAAAATCTTTTACGGACAATTCGTAAAAATAGCGGTGCGGTTCTTATCACGGGACCGGCGGGAAGCGGTAAAACAACAACCGCTTACGCTTTGCTGCGAGAACTTGCCGATCGAAGCGAAACGCTACGAAGTATTGTAACGCTTGAAGATCCGGTTGAACATGCGCTGGAGCGGGTTGCGCAAATTGAAGTGCCGCATCAGGGCGAACTGGCTCTTCGCGATATGATCAAATACATGATGCGGCAAGACCCGGAAGTGTTATTTGTCGGCGAAATCCGCGATCGCGAAACAGCGGAAACCTCGTTGCAAGCGGCGTTGACCGGACATCTTCTCATCACGACATTTCATGCCGGCAGCGCGGCGGATGCGGTGGGACGTTTATGTGAACTTGGAATTGAGCCGTTTGTTCTTCGGAGCGGCATTTCCTGCGTCTTGTGCCAACGTTTAGTGCGGCGGCTTTGCGAATGTGCCGAAACGCCGGAATCGCGCGAGCCGTTGACGTTGGAAATTGACCGTGAAAAATTTACGTTATCCGCATACAAATTGCCGAATGGTTGTCCGAAATGCGGCGCAACCGGCTATCGCGGTCGTGTATTGATTGCCGAATCGTTACCGTTAGACGACGAGGAAGTCATACGCGGCGTATTAGACAAACGTGAAACGTCAACGCTTCGCACTCTCGCCAAACAAGGCGGCATGATTCCAATGTCCGCTCGCGCCGTTTCCCTGATTGAATCCGGCGTCACCTCGCCGCACGAAATCCGGCGAGTTTTTGGAGGAAACTAATCGTGTTTGTTTTCGCAAATTATCTGATTATACTTCTCACACTTGAAATTTCGGTTTTTAAGACAGTGTTAATCGTTCACCAATATCCCCAAAGTCTCTTTTGTCCTTAACGTCCTTTTTTTCATAAAAATAACGTAACTATTCAGTCGCTCAAAACCCAAATAAATCCGTACTGGGCAACTGAATAGTTACTGTTAATTTTACCGGAAAATATTATATTATTGTCGCCCTTATTATGAAATTCCGCAAAAGGTTTGCCCAACTCCAATCATCAAAATTGGGGAATTCCATTTACCGATTGGAGAACTCCATTTGTCAATTGGAGATCTCCATTTGCCGATTGGAGAATTCCATTTGTCAATTGGAGAACCCCATTTGCCAATTTGGAGAACTCCATTTGCCGATTGGAGAACCCCATTTGTCAATTGGAGAACCCCATTTGCCGATTGGAGTTCCCCATTTGTTAATTGGAGAACTCCAATTTCCGTTTTTTTTCGTCCAAATACTCTAAAGACCTCTATCAGCTGAATAGTTACAAAACAACAATGACAAATTCATATTCGCCTCTTAACTTTTACATCCTCAATCTTGATCGTTCCCCTGACCGATGGCTACGTTGCCAACGTGAATACGGTAATCTGGGCTTGAACGTTATTCGTGTGGATGCAGTGGATGGCAAGCAAATTATTTTGCCGCACAAGGAATATTCCAAATGGGGATTCAGGTTGCGTTGCGGGTATGATGCGTTTCCTGAAGAGATCGGATGTTTTTTCAGTCATGTCAAAGCGTTACGGCTTTTTCTGGAATCGGATCGGGAACACGCCGTTATTTGTGAAGATGACACAACTCCTTTACCTGATCTTGCGGAAGTGGTTGATGAAGCATGCAGATACAGAAAGTATTGGGATTTACTTCGTTTGAACGGGATTAAGGAACCTAAACAATATAAAATTGTACAACTGAATCAAAAATATCAGTTATGTATTCCTTTCAATCATTATCTTGGTTCTGGTGCTTACATGTTGAACAGAAAAGCGGCAAAGAAACTTTTGCAACATGCTTTGCCAATGCGTGTCCCTTTCGATCATGTCTTGGGGCTTAACTGGACAATGGGTTTTTCTATCGCGTCGGTAAAACCTTATCCGATTCAACTCAATGATTGTTCGGTTGTTTCCACCATTCGTTTAAAACCATTTCCGAAATTAACATGGCAGAAATTTCATGTAAATCCTTATCGTGTCACAATAAGGATGGGGCGTTATTGCGGACAATTTCTGTCGGCGTGTAAACGAAGTGTTGTACCAATCAGACCGGAAACTTTTCACCAAGACGTCAAGCAGAAAATCAGATTAGAAGATTGCCCGTTGCGGAATAGCGAAGATCAAAAAGAAGGGTAACTAGTCCGTTGCCCTGTACGGATTTATTGGGTTTGAGCAACTGAAGAGTTACGATTTGTTTTTCGTAACCGTTAGGAACAAAAGGGACTCAAGGAACTTTAGGGACAGAGAGTGTAGCAAGTGGCTAGTCACTCATCACTAGCCACTTCTCCTGTTCACTGAGTCTCAAAAGTCCCTTGTATCCCTAATGTCCTTTTTGGGATGAAAGTAAATAGAAAAAGAGACAGATTATGACTTCAGGCGTCAATCCCTACGAAGCGTATGACATCGACGAAAGACCAGTGGAGATGGTGCGATTTTTTCGAGCGGAACCATCGCCGCAAAAAATTACCAGTACGCTCCTTTGGGAAGCGATGACTGCCGCCTATTCGCTTAACAAAGGAACATACATTGCTATTGGTTTTGTTCAAAGTTTTTTTCTTGCTCCGTTTATTGCCGTCATCGCCGCAGTCGTTTATTATTGGGATGTTGTCGCAAGCCGATGGGACGTTGTCGGTATGTGTGCGATTGTCGCGATCGTGTTGTTGCTCGGCGTTGTGCTTTATATCATTTCAATCAACGTGATTTTCCGGTTACTTCGTAAAGAAAAAATGATATTCGTGACGTCGATTTGGGAGTATTTTCATCTCGTTTGGGTGATAAGTCAGTGCGTGATGTTCCTTTTGACATTTGTTTTTGTCGTTTCATTGGCAACTGTCGTCCTGATTCCCGGCGGTTTAATACTCGACAAAACGCAGTGGAACAACCCGGATTATACGTCTTTGATTCTCGGTATTCTTGTTTATTTACTCGGCACGATTATTTGGATTGCGATTTTGTGCCTGTTTTATATACGGTCGGCGTTGGGATTGCACTGTATTATTGATCACGGCGTGAACTTTGTTTCGGCATACCGCATGGCGTGGAGATTAACTCGCGGCAATCTTCGCGCACTGGCAACGGGAACGCCCGCCGGTTCCAAACCGTTTACGACATTTATGATTCTACTGTTCACGTGCGGACTTGCTTTTTTGCCGCTTATTGGTTACTACTTTTGCTGGCTCACGGTATCGTATCTTATGTTAAGCGGGCAAGCTGAAATGATAGTGCAACAGCCCGACGAATGGTAAAGATGAAATATTAAAGTGCAATTTCTTGCCGTGAGAAGTAGAAGTATTTTATGAACTGATGTTTTCCAAAAATGCGAAATTATCAAAATTTTTCTGCTTATTTCCCATTTTGGAGAGAGATTGATTGATAAAATACTGTAACGATTCAGTTGCCCCGCGCGGATTTATTTGGTTTGGACCACTGAATCGTTGCCTATTTTATACAAAACGGTACGTTTTATTTTTCTGTCATTCAAGTCTCAAGAATTTTTCAAAAATCTCATTATTCCCCCTCTTGTGACATAAGAGAAAAACACTAAAATTATCGATAAAGTTTTACTGATATTTTTGTATGCATTAGTTTGGATGTTTTTACACGATGTTCTCCGCGAAAATGACAAAAATCGGTCATTTCTTCCAAAATGCAATAAGGAAAAATTCAGATATTATAATTTTATGAGACGTTGATATTTTGTTATAACATTGGTATTTTTCCTATTTTCACAACTCGCAAATTCCACCCAATTAATTGATTCTTGAACGAAATTAAGGAGCGTTTTCATGATCGCCCAAAATAATTCTCTAACCACACCGAGAAAATTCGATAAGGTTTGCGAAATTCTCGAAAAAAATCATCACGATCCGGCGCGGCTGATTCCCATTTTGCAACAAGTGCAGGATTTTTACCGTTATCTTCCAGAAGATGTGTTGACGTTTATCGCTACGTCGCTTTCAACACCGCCGTCGCATGTTTACGGAGTCGCCACGTTTTACGCGCATTTTACGCTCAAGCCGAAAGGAAAACATACGATTCGGTTGTGCGACGGCACAGCGTGTCATGTGCGCGGTTCAGAAAAAAATCTCAATACTTTATATGAACGGCTGAAACTTTCGCCGGCAAAACAGACCACCGACGATATGTTGTTCACGGTCGAAACGGTTTCGTGTCTTGGGGCGTGCGGTCTTGCGCCGGTGATGGTTGTGGACGAAAAAGTATATGGAAGCGTCACGCCGGAAGAAGCGGTCGCGCTTGTGGACAACATCATTGCCGAAGAAAGCGGTGCGGCGGTCGCATAATTGAGGCACAGATTTCAGATAACAGAATCAGATACCAATAGCGGTTTTCTTTGATTTCTATGTTTCGCGTTCAAATTTTACTTTTTGTTTACAGTTTGATTTCTACGTTTAGTGAATGTTATTTGGAATCCAGAACCTGTCACCTGAAACCTAAAGAGGAGTTTATTATATTATCATGTCAAACACATTGACCGATCCCAAAGAAATGCTGGCGGCTTACGCGAGTGCGTATCATCGGGCAACGAAAAAGCGGACGAAACGTATCGTCATTTGCGCCGGAACTGGTTGCGTGGCAAACGGTTCGCTGAATGTTATGGCGACTCTCAAAGAAAAGATTGAAGCGGAAGGTCTCAACGTTCAGATTGAACTGGATTTTGAAAATCCGCCCGACCACGATTTTCTGCACGTTTCCAAAAGCGGTTGTCAAGGATTTTGTCAGATGGGACCTCTTCTCACCGTTTACCCCGATCGCGTGCTTTATACGAAAGTGCATCCCGAAGACGTGGATGAAATTGTAGAAACGACGCTCAAAAAAGGCGGAATCGTAGAACGTCTTCTTTATGCCGACCATTCGCGGAATAACAAAAAATGCAAAGGGCAAGCTGAAATTCCATTTTACCACATCCAAACGCGGAAAGTTTTGGAGCCGTGCGGCGTGTTCGACCCGGAAGATGTGCATGAATTTATCGCCAATGGCGGTTACGAATCCGCGCGGCGAGCATGGCTTGAAATGACGCCGGAAACAATTTGCGAAGAAATCAAAGTCTCCGGTCTTCGCGGACGCGGCGGCGGCGGATTTCCGACTGGCGTGAAATGGCAGTTTACGTTACGTGAACAAAACGCGAAAAAATATATTATCTGCAATGCCGACGAGGGTGATCCCGGTGCGTTTATGGATCGTTCCGTGATGGAAGGAAATCCGCATACGATTATTGAAGGAATGATGATTGCCGCTCGCGGAATCGGAGCCGATGAAGGTTACGTTTATGTTCGTTTGGAATATCCGCTTGCGGTTGCTCGCGTGCGTCGCGCGGTTGAAGAAGCGGAAGAAATCGGAGTTCTCGGCGACAATGTTTTCGGAACCGGCAAGTCGTTTCGAGTGCACGTGATGGAAGGCGCGGGTGCGTTTGTCTGCGGCGAGGAAACCGCGCTCATGGCGTCTATCGAAGGTAAACGCGGAATGCCGCGACCAAAGCCGCCGTTTCCCGCACAAAAAGGTCTTTGGGAAAAACCGACCTGCATCAACAATGTCGAAACGCTTGCGTGCGTGCCGATTATTATTCGTGAAGGCGCGCAATCGTACCGTAAAATCGGTACGGAAAGTTCGCCCGGAACAAAAACATTCGCGCTGACCGGTCACGTTGTCAATACCGGATTGATTGAAGTTCCGTTCGGCACAACGTTGCGAGAAATCATTTTCGACGTCGGCGGCGGCGTGATCGACAGTAAAGGAAATATCTCCAATGCAGCGTTCAAAGCGGTGCAAATCGGCGGACCGTCCGGCGGATGCTTAACGGAAAAACATTTGGATTTGCCGCTTGATTTTGATTCGCTGAAAACAGTCGGTGCGATGGTTGGTTCCGGCGGTTTGGTCGTGATGAATAAAGATACCTGCATGGTGCAAATGGCACGATTCTTTATGCAGTTTACGCAAAACGAATCGTGCGGAAAATGCCTTCTTTGCCGCGAAGGAACAAAGCAAATGCTCGCGCTGCTTGACGAAATTATCGCCGGACAAGGAACCGCTGAAACATTGACGATTCTCGAACAAACAGCGAAAACGGTTGGAAAAGGTTCGCTTTGCGCACTCGGAAAAACCGCGCCGAATCCGGTACTTTCGGTATTGAGAAATTTTCGCGCGGAAATGGAGTCGCACGTTTTCAACAAACGGTGTCCGACCGGTCAATGCGCCGCGCTGCGATGTATTGAAATTCTTCAGGACAAATGCGTCGGCTGTACGGCGTGCGCGAGAAAATGTCCGGTCAGCGCGATTTCCGGCGAACGCAAACTCCCGCATAAAATCAATCAGGAACTCTGTATTAAATGCGGCGTGTGCGTAACAACATGCAAATTCGGCGCGGTCGTTGGAGCGTAAGCGTGAAGTTGAAAGTGTGAAATGAAAAATCAGAAGCATGAAAAGTAAACAAGCGAATTATTATTACACTTCGCACCAATTCAAACTAACAAATCACCTTTGAAAATAAGGACAAAATAAAATGATCGAAAACGCAATCAACGCAATCACAATCAACGGAGCGACTGTTCCAATTGAAGGCGAGCGGAATATCCTTGAAGTTGCAAGGAAAGCCGGAATTGAAATTCCAACATTTTGTTATCATTCCGAGCTGAGCATTTACGGAGCGTGCCGACTTTGTTTGGTGGAAATTGAGGGGCGCGGGATTCAAGCGTCGTGTTCCGTGCCGCCGGAACCGGGGCTTGTGGTAAAAACGCATACCGAAGAAATTCGTGAAATGCGACGTGTCGCGCTGGAGTTAATGCTTGCCGACCATGATCAAAATTGCACGCTTTGTCCGCGTAACACCAACTGCAAATTGCAAACCTTGGCACGGCAATTCGGCGTGGACAATGTGCGGTTCAAACGCCGCTTTCAACCGAAACCGGTGGATCGATCCAGTTTATCGCTGGTGCGAGATCCGAATAAATGTATTTTGTGCGGCGACTGCGTTCGCGCGTGCGAAGAAATTCAAAGTATCGGCGCAATCGGCTTTTCAGGACGCGGCGCCAACTCGTGCGTCGTGCCGCCGTTCAATAAAAATCTTGCCGACGTGGAGTGCGTCAACTGCGGACTTTGTTCGCAGGTCTGTCCGGTCGGCGCATTGACTCCACGCGACGATGTGGATCAGTTGTGGCATGAAATTAACAATCCTGATAAGTTTGTCGTCGTTCAAATTGCTCCGGCGGTTCGCGTGGCAATCGGCGAAATTTTCGGCGGGGAACCCGGTTCGGTTGAAATGGGACGTGTTGCCGCCGCGCTGCGTCAAATCGGTTTCAATCAGGTTTACGACACAAGTTTTGGCGCAGACATGACCGTTCTGGAAGAAGCGCACGAGTTCATTGAACGCAAAAAGAAAGGCAAACATCTCCCGCAATTTACGTCGTGTTGTCCGGCATGGGTGAAGTTCGCGGAACAATTTTATCCCGATCTTTTGTCGCATCTTTCGTCGTGCCGTTCTCCTATGCAAATGTTTGGTACGGTGATTAAAAAAGTTTTGAGCGAAACCAATGTTGCCGAGAAAAAGGATGTTGTTTGCGTTGCCATTATGCCTTGTACGGCAAAAAAATATGAATGTAAGCAGGAAAAATTTTACGTGGACGGCTTGCCCGACGTCGATTATGTTTTGACGACGCAAGAAATCGGACGCATGATTGAAGCGGCGGGAGTCAATTTTAATACCTTACAGCCGCAATCGTTGGATATGCCGTTTGGTTTCAAATCCGGCGCGGGCGTTTTGTTCGGCGCGAGCGGCGGCGTAACCGAAGCGGTGTTGCGGTGCGCGGTGGAAGAGCTAAAAGGCGTGAAACTTGATTCTGTGGAATTTCAAGAAGTTCGCGGAATGAAAGACACGCGGATTGCCGAATTTAACGTGGACGGTACGAAACTGAAACTTGCCGTCATGTTCGGACTCGGTAACGCGAGAAAAATGTGCGATTGGATTCGTTCCGGCGATTGCGATCTTGATTTGATTGAAATCATGGCATGTCCGGGCGGTTGCATCGGCGGCGCGGGACAGCCGGTTTGTTATTCGTGGGAAACCCGAACGAAACGCGCCGAAGGACTCTATTGCAGCGATAAAATGTTGCAACTACATAAATCGCAGGACAATCATTTACTGCTGGAAACATACCAAAAATATCTCGACGGCGGTATCGGCGGTCACACCGCGCATGAGTTGTTACATACAAAATATCATACGAAACGACGAATTAGCGGTTTGATTATGCCGGTTCTCGACGACGCCGGAACAACACCGCATCTGCATGTTTCGGTTTGCGTTGGGACGAGCTGTTTTATTCGCGGCAGTCAAACATTGCTCCAACAGATTGTCGAGTATGTCGAAAGTCGGAATTTAGTAAATCTCGTGCAAGTCGAAGCGACGTTCTGCTTTGAGCAATGCGACAAAGGACCAACCGTCTCCGTCGGCGAACAAGTCATCACCGCCGCGACTTTCGACAAGGTTGTCAACGCCATCGCCACGGAACTGGATGCGGTGGCAGTGTGAAAAATCAGCCAGGTTTTGTCTTCAATCAAAAAGAGAGAAGAATGCCAGGGACAATCGGGATAGTTGAGAAAAAGACGTCAGAAAAACCGTTTCCGAAACTGAAAAACGCTTTCGGAATACGTTTTAAATCCTGATCAATAAACAATTGAGCGGAAAGAGAAAAGATAACTCACTAGCCGGTTGCTCAAACCCAATAAATTCGCACAGGGCAACTATAGGGAAATTCTAAAAACCTCATTTTCAGCAAATATGACCGTTGAAAAATAAGGGCTGAAATGGTAAAGCCGTTCGGGACGTAATGAACGATCAACACTGTCTTAAAAGACAAGTTTTCAAGTGCGAGGAGAATTGAACGAAGCTGGCGTCACGTTGGAACCGCAACCCCATCAACCAGGTGCGCGATCAATCCCTCAACCGCTTGGCGTTGATTCGTGTGGCTGTAAGTTTTCGCCATGACACGATGCGCCAACACCGGGACTGCTAACGTTTTTACATCGTCGGGAATGGCATAATCGCGTCCTTCAATCAACGCGTATGCCTGTACCGCGTGACTAAACGCAATCGCTCCGCGCGTACTTACGCCGACATACAAATCTTCACTTCGCCGCGTAATTTCCACGATGTCGAGAATGTAATGATCAATGGCGTCATTGACCTTTACCTGCTTCACCGATTCTTGCAATTCCAACACTTGCTCGCAACTTAACACCGGCGTCATCGCGTCAATGGGCTGTCCGAACCGATGACTTTTCAAAACTTGCAATTCGCTTTCGCGGTCGGGATAACCGACAGAAATTCGCAATAAAAAACGGTCAAGCTGACTTTCCGGCAAAGGATACGTCCCTTCAAATTCCACTGGATTTTCTGTTGCCACCACCAAAAACGGTTGCGGTAACGGATAAGTTTGTCCTTCGGCGGAAACCTGACACTCATTCATCGCTTCGAGCATCGCACTTTGAGTTCGCGGCGTTGTACGATTGATTTCGTCGGCGAGAAATACGTTAGCGAAAATCGGTCCCGGCACAAATTGAAATTCTCGCGTATCCGCATTATAAATACTACTGCCGGTAATATCCGCAGGAAGAAGGTCAGGCGTAAATTGCAACCGATGAAAATCCCCATTAATACTTTTGGCAATCGCACGGGCAAGCAATGTTTTTCCAAGCCCCGGCACATCTTCCAAAAGAATATGTTCTCCGGCAAGCAATGCGACAAGACACTGCCGAATCACGTTTTTTTTGCCGAAAACAACGCTCGCGATATTATTTTCAACCGTTGCAATAAGTTTTTGAACCTCGTCGGACGTCATGGCAATCTCCCAAAGTCACGGAATGAAGATACGAAGCAACATAATTAAAGAGCGGTTATTTTACACTGATTTATCGAAAACGGCAAGAACCCAGTTGCTTCAGGTGAAAATAGTTACTTTGAATCTCGTTTGTAACTATTCAGGCGCCCAATCCAAATACATCCGCACGACAACTGGGTTACAGTCAATTGTACAAATAAGGGCGGCAATAGTAAAATCTTTCGGATAGTTATTCAACGGAAACGTCGTCATTAAGATTGTTGCCAAGTGCGGATTTATTTGGTTTGGGCAACTGAAGAGTTACCAAAAATCGTGATACATGAAAATGTATATCTCAAAGTATAAAATAATGATTATCAATAAAATTGTATTTAAAAGATAAAAAATTATGCACGAAATCTAAAATTTTGGCAAAAACAGATTTGAAATGAACTTTTTTCGTTTTTTTTCTTAACTTTGGCTTTCCTTTGGATTAAAATGGGATTTGTGGAAAATTTTAATTTATTAGTTTCCGCAAATGTTCCAAACCTATCCGTTTCATTATTTCGAGCATGAGGATTCAAATGCAACGTAAGTTCGTGAGTGTTTTTGCGTTTTCATTGATGTTGTTTGTTATTCAATTTACCGCCGTTTCTGGAGCAGAGCATTCTCCGCTTTTGCCGGAATCGGAGATGCAACTGCATTACGGATTGACCCGCTCGTGGTACAACCAAATTCAAATTGACGGACATGATTCGGTTCTCAACGATATATTATTGGATCGCGGAACATTATTTATGGTGACGTCAAATTCCCGTTTGATTGCTTATGACGCGGAAAGCGGAAAATTATTGTGGTCGCGCACAGTCGGCGAGCCGGGACGCGATACGTTGTCTCCTGTTGCCAATTCCAAAGCGGTCAGCGTCATCAATGGAAACGACATCTATATTTTCGACCGTCGCAATGGACAGCTTCTCTGGGAAACAATTCTTCCCGGTTCGCCATCCGCTCCAGGTCAAATGACCGAATTTTATCTTTACGTGCCGCTGGTTGACGACCGAATGCTTTGTTATCCGCTGGAAGAACAAAAATCTCCGTCATCGGTATTGTTGAAATTCGTGGATCAATATGAAGCAATTGGTTACACGCTTAATCCTTTGACGGGAAAAGTTACGAAAATCGCTAATGAAACAGAAAAACAACACGATTTTCTCGAAACGCAACGAAAGAAAATGCAACTTGATAAAGAATTGCAAAACGCAATCAACGAAGATGAAAAAGTGATAAGCGAAACGTTGGATGATTCTGATATTGCTGCAGTGGACGCCGACGCTATCGAAAACGAAAGCGCGGTTGCAATCAATCCGCAACAAAAAATTTTTGGTGCAGGCGTTCGTATTCCCAAAATAAGAGCAAAAAATTTGGCAGACGCCGAAATGGAAATTCAGGCAATCACTTTCCAATCGAATAATAAAGTTTCCAAGGAAAAAGAAAAAAAATCTGCCATAGAACCTTATTATCTCAAGCAAAACAGGAAATTTCCGATTGTTTGTTATTCTTTCGGTATCACGCCGCAGCAACCGCTTATCGTTTACGAATCCGGAAAAATGGAAGCGTTGGCATGGTTTACCGAAAGAGGATATTTGTTTTTCGCTCACGCGAATCGAGATGAACAAAAATTCCAACTTCAATACCGTTTGTCGGTTGTACCGACAGATTCTTATATCCGTAAGTCCAAATTTCATGCACAACCGGAAGACTATGCGACAGAGAAAAGTACTCAGATTCCGCGGATCGGTAGTGCGAGTAAATATGTTACGGATACTCAAAGCTACAACAAATTGGAAACGAAAAACCTGCTCAAAGGGTATGATACGGACGTATTTCGCGCCCTTCGTAAAAATAAAATCGACCATTATCCCGGAAGCATTATGAACGATATTGCGTTTCCGCCCGCAGTGGTTCAAAAAGACATGGCAAATAAAGAATCCCGTTTTATGGCGATTGTCGGAACGTCGTCCGGTCTTGTATTTGCCTATGATCCGCAAAACGCAAAATTATATTGGTGGCAAACAATTGGCTCGCCCGTAAGCGGCCGCCCGACAGTTGTGAAAGACAAAATTTACATTCCGGGATTTGACAAAAATTTCACTTGCCTGAACGCACAAAATGGTGAAGTGTTATGGCAAACGTCGGGAATCGAGACGTTTATTTCCGCGTCGCCGTCCAGAATTTATACGAAAAATTATGACAATGAATTAGTGGCGGTTGACTCGGAGTCCGGCGAGCAAACGATATTGTTTTCTTTGAAACCTTACGAGCAAATTTATTACAACAATGCCAACGACCGGCTTTATCTTATCACGCAAAACGGACTGATTCAGTGTTTGCACGAAGCGACATTGTCGGAACCGGTTTGGCACATTACGCCGCCGGAAACGTATCTGACTCTCGACATTTCTGATACGCGAACAGAATCGCTTTCGGAAATTGATTCCTCTGTTTCGGATGCAAGCCCAAAACCGACAGTCCCTTCTTCAAATAACAATATTTTTACGGAAGAAAGCGGCGATGAGTTGGATAGTACCGCTACGGAAAATTCAACAAATACTTCAACACCTCCGGCTTTTCAAGCCCCCCAACAAAGCGAAGAAAACGATAATTTTGGCGATTTAGACAGGTTTTAGTTTGGGAGTTTCCTAGCTCATTTAGGAACGTTCTATTTTTACAGTTATTCAGATAACGATTCCGTCGCCCTCAAGCGGGTTTATTTGGTTTGAGCGACGGAATCGTTACAAAAAACTTACTATTGCCGCCCTTATTTATGAGATTCCCTTAGTATCTCCCAATCGCACTAATATGCGTCCTTATTCTCTTATTCTTCGTTTGTTTTGATAAAAATTCATGATCTAAAACATAAGGGCGCGTTTGGAAGCTTTGTTGGCTCCTAAGGGAAATGTGATAAATAAGGGCTGCAAGAGTAAAGCCGTTCGGGTGCGGATAATTATACAGTTGCCGTGCGGATGTATTTGGGTTAGGTTGGGCAACTGAATAGTTAAAAAATTTTTAGGAAAGTAGAAAATCACCTCCCAAGTTTCTTTTCCGTCGTTAGCAGTCCATCGTCAACATCATACTCGCGAGAAAAATAACGCGATGTGTCATGGTTGTTACTAAAGACTGTACATAACTAACAACTTGCAATTTGAAAAACCTAAAGTGAGTTTATTATGGGAATACGTTTTTATTGTCCGAATGGTCACAAGTTGAACGTCAAGTCGCATTTAGCGGGAAGACGCGGGATTTGTCCGTATTGCGGGACAAAGTTATTGATTCCGCTCAAGA